>SLRB01000152.1 GCA_007131165.1 Bacteroidales bacterium
AATGAACGCGACCGGAAGCTACTATTACAACAAGCTTGAAGATGACCGGTTAACGGACTGGAATCATTCCGGCGATGCCTGGAGGCTCCAGGCTATTTCCAACTGGAATATTGCCAGTACGGTAAACCTGCAGGCCCGATTCAACTACCAGAGCTCCGAAGTCACCGCGGGCCGCACCACCGGAGGCGGATGCCAGCAGCATGGCGGACAGGGCATTCTTGACGCGATGTATTACCTCGACCTTGCAGCAAGGATGGACGTGATGAACGGCAACGGCACAGTTTCGCTCAGGCTGAGTGATGTTTTCAAATCCCGCGGTTTTGACATGTTTACCTACGGCCCCTCTTTCACATCCGACCTGGTGCGGAGAAGCCAGAGCAGGGTGCTGTTTATCGGCTTCACCTGGCGCTTTAACGAATACAGGCAGCGCTCCGAAAGAGAGAGGGAAGGTTCACTGCTTGATGAACTCGATTAGGATCAATATCATGATTTCATGGCCATGAACCACTGAACCACTGAACCGCTGGCTTCCTGGTTTCCTGATCCTTCTGGCTTTTTGGTCCTTTTGTCTTCCTTATTCGCTTTGGTCTTCTGGCCATCCGATCTCGCTGTTCTTTTAACCTTGTGATCCCTCTGGTCTCCAGGGCCCCTGAACAATAAAAACTTTTAGTTGTTTAGAGTGCATAATAATTATTCAGATGGCAGAAACAATTTACGGTATAGGGGCTGTAACGCTTAAGGGAGAGGAGATCAGCCTTGAAAAGTACAGGGGAAAAGTTTTGATAATTGTGAATACCGCAAGCAAGTGCGGTTTTACAGGTCAGTATGGCGGACTTGAGGAACTTTATCGCAAGTACAGTGAACAGGGACTCGAAATCCTCGGTTTTCCCTGCAACCAGTTCGGCAACCAGGAGCCGGGTGACGCAACAGAGATTGAACAGGGCTGCCTGCTCAACTACGGTGTATCCTTCCAGATGTTTGAAAAGATCGAAGTAAACGGACCAGATGCCCATCCGCTTTTCACCTGGCTGAAGAATAGCCTGCCGTCCTGGTTAGGCAGCAGGATCAAATGGAACTTTACCAAGTTTGTTGTTGGACGTGACGGAAAACCTATAAAGAGGTTCTCACCATCCACCACCCCTCAGAAAATGGAAAGCTTCATCAGGAATGTGCTTGAAGCCGGGTACTAAAATGCCAGGAACTAGAACGGCCAGAACTGGTTATCGTTCCATATGCGTTCCTTCAGATCCTTGTCGAGCTCATACAAAATCTTGTGGTGTCCGCTCTCCCAGTCCGCCAGCCATTTGAAAAGCTTTTTCTCTTCATCATCAGCCGCATTTTCAGCACTCTCCGAGTAAAGTTTTATGGCCTTGGACTCCATGTCGATGGCAGCAGAGATAGCAGCAGCTTCAAAACCTGCAGCGGCTATCTGGTCCTTCATCTGTTCTGACAAAACATAGTTTGTGACGGAGTTTTCCGATTCTTCAGGCAGATCTGACAAGGTCATTTTGTTCCCTCCTGAAATCTCTTTATATTTCTTCCTCAGGAAGTTGGCATGCATAACTTCCTCTTTGGCCATTATATCAAAAACATGCCTGATCCCCGTATTTTCGGTGCTTTCGGCAACTTTACGGTAAAAAGCTTCACCTCTTATCTCAAGAAGTATGGCTGATTTAATAATATCAATCAATTTTTTATTATCCATAACCCTTTCTTTTTTAGTATTCTTTATATGTAAAGATATAAATAAGATTTCTTAATTCCCATCTCAGGAGACTGTTCGCCAGTCAGAAAAATAATTTCAATCGATTTAAAAAGTCAGTTTTTTGGCAAGTAAATAAATCTATCTTTGTACCTTGTAACAAGGGAATATGGATAGCAGCAGTTACAAACCAGCTTTACACCTTGCACCTTTCGGTTATGCGTTGCTTGAATCTATAACAGACAGAAGGCAAACTAACAGTGATTACCGGTTTGCATACGTCAATGCCGCATTTGAGGAGATTACAGGTAAAAAGGAAGACTATTTACTCGGGAAAACAATCAACGATATCAGCCCTTCTGCATCTTTTCCTGAGTTCAACTGGTCTGATTTGTTGGGCCGGGTTGCCGAAGAAGGTAGTTCGCAAACAGCTGACCTGTATTTTGAGAAACCGGACCGGTGGTACAAATTACAGGCTTATCCGGCCGGGCCTGACAGGTTTGCTGTTGTCTTTGAAGACATAACCATCCGGAAAAACCACGAAGAGACCGCTATCCAAAGAGTGAACAATATCAGGGAACTTATTGATGCCAACATTGATCTTGACTGGGTTCTCGATGAAAAAGGAACAGTCATTCATGTTGATAATGCAATAAAGAGCAGGCTTGGTTATGCCGAAAGTGAGCTTATAGGGAAAAAGCTTACGGATATTTATCCTCCCGCACGAAGGAAAGAAGCGCAACAGGCTTTTGATACCATACTTCAGGGCAGAGATAATTTTTGTTCATTACCCCTTATAACAAAGGACGGAGAAGAGATCCCGGCTGAAACTTTTGTTTTAAGAGGGACCCTGGACGATAAGCCGGTATTTTACGCGGTCAGCAGAGACATGACCGCACTGAAGCTGTCGGAAGAAAAATTTTCCAAAGCGTTTACATCCAATCCGATGGCAATGGCGATCAGCCAACTTGACAACGGCCGGTTAATTGATGTTAATCCGAGATTCGAGGCTATATCCGGATACGACAGTGAAGAATTGATAGGCAGGAATGCTTTAGAGATCGGCATATGGGCAGATGCTGAAACAAGGTGGAAAACCATTACCAGTCTGAAAAAATACCGCTCAGTCCGCGACGTTGCAGTTAACTTCCGCAGCAAGTCCGGAGAGATTCTGGACTGGCGTATTTCCCTGGAAATAACAGAACTGAAAGGTGTTGAGTGTATCATTTCAATTATTGACGATGTAACTGAGCGAAAACGATTGGAAGATGCCCTCAGGAAAAGTGAAGAACAGCACCGCCATCTTGCCGAAAATATTTCAGATGTAGTGTGGACAACCGATCTTTCCGTCAAGCTCACCTGGGTTAGCCCGTCTGTTAAGAGGGTCCTCGGTTTTACACCTGAAGAGTACGGGAAGCGCACTGTTCGTCAAAACTTTCCATCCCCCTACGTAAAACAGTTTATTGAGCTTCTTCGCGAGGAGAGGAGACGCGACAGCGATCCCCATCTTGATAAAAACAGGACAAGGTTAATAGAGGCAGAACACTACAGGTCTGATGGCAGCCTGGTATGGCTGGCAATGCATATAACCTTTATCCGTGATAGTCAGGGCCAGATAACCGGATTGCAGGGGGTGAACCGTGACATTACCAAACGCAAACAGGCAGAGGTTGCGCTTCAGGCCAGCGAGGAGCGGCTTCGCCAGATCATTGACCTTGTCCCTCATTTTATATTCGCAAAAGACATCAACGGGAAATTTATCATTGTAAACAAGGCAACAGCCGATGCATATGGTACCACTGTAGAGGAGCTGACCGGGATGACCGATGCCGATTTTGCCCGGTCTGAAGAGGAGGTGCGTTTTTTCAGAAAAGACGATATGGAAGTTTTAAACTCCCGCACTCCCATGATAATACCCGAAGAGCGGATAACAGACTCCCGAGGAAAAATAAGATATCTCTCAACCACCAAAATACCTTTCATATTTTCGGAAAAGAAACTGCCGGCAGTGCTGGGTGTTGCTGTCGACATAACAGAGCAAAGGTGGGTTGAGGAGCAGAACAGGAAGTTATCACAGGCTGTAGAGCAAAGTCCTGTAAGCATCATTATAACCGACCTGGCAGGGACAATTGAATATGTTAATCCGAAATTTACCGAAGTTACCGGCTATCATTTCAACGAGGCCATTGGCAGGAATCCTCGTATTTTGAAATCAGGCACTGTTGGAACAGCAGTGTATGAAGATCTTTGGAAAACCATTACATCAGGGAGAGAATGGCAGGGAGAGCTTCTAAACAAAAAGCGAAACGGAGAGCTCTACTGGGAATATGCCACCATTTCGCCAATAAGAAATGATCAGGGCAGGATCACTCATTTCATAGGTGTTAAAGAGGATATTACCGAAAGGAAAAAACGGGAAGAACAATTAAAGTTCCAGGAGAATTTCAGGCAGTTGCTTATAGAGATCTCGTCATCATATATCAACCTGCCTCTTCATGAGGTTGAACCGGCAATAGATAATACCCTTGCTGTAATGGGCCGGTTTGTTGATGCTGACCGTGCCTACGTATTTGACATCGACCGGTGTACAATGCTTTGCTTCAATACATTCGAGTGGTGCAAAGAGGGGATAACTCCACAGAAAGACATTCTTCAGGGGGTGGAATTGCCTGAAGATTGGAATGAGGCTTTCATAAAAGGTGAAGCGGTTATCATTGGCAATGTTAATGCAATGCCCCAGGGATATGTGCGCGATGTACTGGGGCCGCAGAAGATTAAAAGCCTGATTGCCATCCCAATGATGAGCGATAGTGTTTGTATAGGATTTATTGGCTTTGATTCAGTCAGGGATTATCATGTTTATTCAGATGTCGAGCAGCAGCTTCTGCAGGTTTACTGTCAGATGTTGGTTAACATAAAACTGCGGAAGAAGACTGAGGAGCAGCTTATCACTGCAAAGGAAAAAGCAGAAGAGAGCAATCTGCTCAAAACCCATTTTCTTGCAAATATGAGCCATGAGATCAGAACCCCTATGAACGGTATAATTGGGTTCTTGCAGCTATTGAAGAATTTGGATATCTCAGATGAAAAGAGAGATAGTTACATCGAAATAGTTAACAAAAGCGGCCAGAGATTGCTGGATACCATTAAGGACATAATAGAGATGTCAAGGATTGAAACAGGTCATTTGCCGGTTGACATAACAGAGACAGATCTGCATGAAGTAATGAAGTATATCTATGACTTCTTCAGTCAGCAGGTTGAAGAGAAAGGATTGAAATTTAATATGAGAGTGTCGCCTGAATGCAGCCAGATAATAATAAAGACAGACAGAATAAAACTTGAGGCAGTACTGACAAACCTGCTTAAGAATGCAGTAAAATTTACTGATAAGGGGGCAATTGAGTTTGGCAATTATCTTGAAGGAGAACAGATAAAATTTTATGTTCGCGACACCGGGACCGGCATCAGGCCTGATCGTCAGGATGCCATATTTGAGATGTTTGTACAGGCCGATCTTACTTCCTCCCGGCCCTATGACGGATCCGGGCTCGGGCTTTCCATTGCGAGGGCCTACCTGGAAAAACTCGGAGGCAGTATTTGGGTAGAGAGCGATCCGGGTACCGGAAGTACATTTTACTTTACCCTTCCATACATACCTGCTGAGAGAATCCCTCGTGAACCCGGAGCTTTTGAAGAAACGACAAGCAGCATTGAACCTGGTCATACCATACTGATCGCTGAAGATGATGATGCCAGTTTCCTGTACCTTGAAGCTGTACTGCTTCGCAAAGGGATAACACTCCTTCGTGCAACCAACGGAGAGGAGGCCATCCGTACCGTCCATGAGCATCCCGGGATATCACTTATTCTGATGGATATCAAGATGCCGGTATTGAATGGCCTGGATGCGACAAGGAAGATAAGGGAGTTCAATTCCGAAATCCCGATCATAGCCCAGACCGCATATGCTGTTTCAGGCGACAAGGAATTGATCCTGTTGGCAGGCTGCAATGATTATATTTCAAAACCTATTAAGAAAGACGAACTCCTTGTGAAAATAAATCAGTTTATCGGGAAAAAGCCGGTCAGATGAAACCCGAATCAGCCCTCGGCAGGCAAAATAACCTGAACAGACCATAGGGGTCTGACTTCGCCGATCTCACAAGCAATTAGGTAGATGATAACGTAAGTCTCTTATATATCCAAATTCATTGCAATTTCAGGTATTTTCCCCTCCAGTGAATGATGCTTAAATACAATACTGTGTTCCGGCACAGTTCTCTTACCGCTCAGGTGCCGATTCAGACCGTTCGCCATTTTTTACGATCTTTTTCTGGCATGAAGGCAATTCTTTTC
>SLRB01000364.1 GCA_007131165.1 Bacteroidales bacterium
CTGATTGAGATAGAAAAAATTATGCACTTCGAGCTGTATGCTTGAATTAAAGATAAGGCCCGAGAACATGTAGTGGAAGAAAAACATAAAGGCTGACAGCAGTATGGTAAGGGCAATGACCCATGCTATGCTTTTCAACCTGCAGGGATTTGTGTCCCTGTCAATAATCCTGAAATGAGCTGTAAAGCAGATGACAATAAAAAGTATAAGGGTGGAATTTATCAGAAGGTCTCCCAGTGAGGGGAACAGTGATGATTTTGCATAGTGATGAGGCTGAAAGAGCTGGAAATTCCTGAATAGCTCAGGGTAACCTGATTCAAGGGCCAAAAGTCTCAGTGATAATGTTATCAGTATAATGAACGCGAGCCAGATATTTTTGGAAGCGGGAGTCCTTAACCATGGCATGTTGAAACTGCCATACAACCAGATCAGGATCAGAAGGGCAGCGGCTGTATACAGAAAGCATGTCAATAAAGCAAAAGTATTTGTGTATAAAGTCCGGGAAGGCTCGCTGAGGTAAAACAGAAAATCGCCTGTTGGCGATTCAATTGCATGGCCCCCTTCATCTCTGGTGCTAATCCCTACCTCCGGGTGCATTCTGAAGTCGGGATGAAAATCATTTTCCAGGAACTCATTTTCAAATACATAATCATGCTTTATCAGTACAAGTCCAAGCAGCATGATTGTATCGCCAGCCTCATGCTTTGTTGTAACATAATACCCGTTGCCCGGATTGATAAGCTCATAGTGTGACCAGCCAGGCAGAAGGTCGAGGTTGAGAGGAATGACGTTGCTGTTCCAGAACACAAGTTCATTCTCACTGTAACCATATATTACCAGTCCCTGCTCCCTGTATATATCATAATATTTTTCTGCGAAGTTGCTTATGAACGCTTCCTGACCCTTTTCTGCCAGCCTTTCGCCCGCAGTTTGTATGGTCGCTTCTGCCATCCTGATCTTGTTATTGAGCACTGACTGGAAATGGCCGGCATTGATACTTTTTGCGTCTAAAGGGATACGGTTCTTTTCTATGATATTCCCGCCTGCGAAAAACAAGAGTGCAATAAATAGCAGACTGTATCTACCCCATATTATTTTTAATGTTTCCATGATTAATCAAGCTTGGCTGGTAAATATATATTGAGCAGATTTTAATCTGTTTACAGGTAACATTAATGATGATATGCTTCTCCCCTTATTATTGTCATGGCCCTGTAGATTTGTTCAACCAGAATCAGGCGAACCATTTGGTGAGTAAACGTCATATCCGACAGAGAGATTATGCGGTCAGCTTTTTTATACATCTCTTCGGTAAATCCGTAAGGCCCTCCTGTATAAAATGCAAGTTCCTTGTGACCACCGATCATGCTTGTTTCCAGAAAACGGGCAAATTCCTGTGAAGTAAACCTGTCACCCTTTTCATCGAGAAGGATCAATAGTGAAGCTCCCGGATTCCGTAAAGGTTCCTTGTGCGCTGATGCTGCTCTTCCCGTTTTTTTCTTTTTATTATTATTTCCGGCAATTACTATATCAAAAGGCAAGTAATGCCTGAGGCGTCCCGCATACACCTCAATTCCTTCCCTTATATATGGTTCATCTGTTTTGCCTGTAAAAACAAGAGTTATCTTCATTTGCTCCGATTATGTTAAAATTGCTATATTGCAAATATTTTTCAGTTGAGCTTGCTCTTTGCCGAAAATTGGCTTGTTTTTTGCTGCTACAAACTGGTTGCAAATATACAAGCTTTGACGGATGACTTATAACCGACTTATTAATTCCTTTTGTTATGCTATTAGATAACAGGATTTTTACGGTCATTACCTGGATTATTATCTCTTTAATGCTGACCGGCGCCGGGAGTTCCCGGGAGATACCCGATGGTATTGCAGATTCTTTTAATAAAGGTAACTCACGAGACCTTGCCAGGCATTTCAACAATAATATTGAGCTGGTTGTACTTGACAACGCAGAAGTATACAGCAAATCTCAGGCCGAACTTATTATCAGAGATTTTTTTTCGGCAAATAAGCCGGTTAAATTCGCTTACCTTCACAAAGGCGGGAAAGAAGCTTCCAGATATGGTATCGGAAATCTGGAGACCGGGAACGGCGATTTCAGGGTGTATTTCCTTTTAAAGATAACCGATGGAACTCCGTTGATACACCTGTTGAGAATTGAGTTGGCCGACGATACTTTATAAGTGTCATCTTGTTGTATTGAAGCTTTAAAAAAGCCTCCGCCCTTTAAGGGGAGGAGGCTTTCAGGATTCAATATATATGTTTGTCTGCCTGTTGAAAACGTGAAATCCATGCATGCTTCTTCAGGACTTGCCTGGCTCGTAGTCTTCCAGGGCTTTCATAAGTTTCTTTCTTGAAAAAAAAATCCTGCTTTTTACAGTGCCTATGTTGAGGTTCATCTCGTCGGCGATCTCTTTATATTTATAACCCGAGGTGTGCATCTCGAAAGGAATTCTGAATTCGTCTTCAAGGTCCTTTACTTTTTTGTTTATTTCCTCAAGTGATATGTTGGCATCGGGTTTGGTCTCCTCTGATTCACCGGCCTTATTCAGGAAGTACAGATCTTTTGTATTGTCAAAAGTGGTATTCTGTTTTACCGATTTTCTGTAATTGTTTATAAAAGTATTCTTCAAAATAGTAAACGTCCATGCTTTTAAATTGGACTGGTCGGTAAACTGCTCCCTGTATGTTAATGCCTTGAGAAAAGTTTCCTGAACAAGGTCCCTTGCATCTTCATGGTTGGAAGTCAGACTGTATGCAAATCTTTCCAGATTTTTCTCGAGGTTTACGAGTTGATGATTAAATTCTATTGCAGTCATTGTTGTTCAGATTTTAGGTTATTAATGTTTAACAAATATAAGGCGGAAATAAACAATATGCAAATATTTAATATAGAAAAAGTCTAAATAAATGTTAAATAGCCTGTAAAAGACTGCATAAAAGTAAAATAGAAGCGTTATAAATAAAAAGTGATTAAGCAAAATAATAAAATAATAGACAAAGAGTGCGAGGGGGGTGTTCCCGGCAGGTACTCAAAAAGAAAAACCGCTCCACGATAATGGGGAGCGGTTTTTCTTTTGAGGGTACTGGTTGTTATTTTATCGATTTTATAATATTCCTGAAGTGATACACCGATTCGACCTTGACAAGGTTATTCTGAAGCTCTCCGTTAATTTTGGTTACCTGTAGACCGGTATACAATATGGTGTGATCCGGGAAGGACACTGACAGTTTTTTCAGGTACTTTTTCAGGTCCTCTTCCCTGATGCCTGTTGTGAATGATGTAAGGAAATATTCGGCTTTGCGGATCTTTGTTATCTTCTCAAGATCTTCGAATGGTACGGCCTGTCCAAGGTAGACAACATTTATCCCATTTTTTTTGAGAAGGTACGAATAGAAAAGAAGTCCGAGTTCATGCAGTTCGTTCTCGTGCAGGAACAGGATAAAGCTGACAGGGTTCTCCCTGGCAACCGGTGCCTGGCCGTCTATTGCGACAATGAGTTTCTGCCTGAGCAGGTTCGACACGAAATGCTCCTGTGCCGGATTAATAGATCCGGTTTGCCATAGCAACCCAATTTTTTCAAAAAACGGATGCATTACTTTCACCAGGGTTTCTTCGAAACCTATCTTGATAATGGAGTCATTCAAAACCTTGTTAAACTTCCACTCATCAAGCTCCAGCATGGCAAGTATAAGATTCTCTATCTGTATGCCCGTGTCAGATGTTTCGTGTGAAATATGCATCACCTTTTCTTTCAGCTCTTCCTGATCCATTTTTGACAGGTGTGATATCTTCAGGCCGTGGCGGTTCAGGATGGATATGTTGAGAAGCTTTTTAAGATCGTCGTCACTGTAAAGCCTTATGTTTGTGTCTGTGCGGGCAGGTACCACAATACCATACCTTTTTTCCCATATTCTAATTGTATGAGCTTTTATGCCTGATAGTTCTTCAAGGTCTTTAATGGAGTAGGTGGCCATTTTATAAGTCTGTTAATTTTTTTTGTCGCATCATTCTACATGTTGATAATCGTTTACATGTCATAAAACCCTTGTATTTGCAGTATTATGCACTAAACAGGACGGTTGCTCTGATGCTGCTGCATCGTCGTATCGTAGAACTATTATTAATAACAAATAAAACAAAAAAAAGTTTCAAAGATGCATAAATGGCCGGTTTTTACTTTTTCCTTATCAGCATTAACCCGTCCCTTACCGGGAGGAGCAGATTGTCAACCCTGGTATCTTTTGCCACCATCTTGTTGAAATCGACCAGATATCCGGTATACTCATCGTTAATGAATTCTTCTTTATAAACCTTTTCATCCCACAGGACATTATCGGCAATTATTATTCCCCCTTTTCTTACCATAGGGAATACGAGATCATAATATTTGATGTACTCAGATTTTTCGCCATCGATAAATACAAGGTCAAACGGCCCGATAAGCGTGGGGATAATCTCAAGGGCATCGCCGGTATGCATTATAATTATTTTCTCCAGACCGGCTTTCCGGATGAATTCAGCAGCAAAATCCCTTATTTCATCATTTATCTCAATAGTATGAAGTTCTCCTGCTTCTCCCAGTCCCCTTGCGAGGCATATTGCAGAGTATCCCGTATACGTGCCTATTTCCAGAATCCTTGAAGGTGAAATCATGTGGCTTATCATCTCGAGCAGCCTGCCCTGGTAATGCCCGGAAAGCATTTTAGGATTGAGCATCTTCAGGTGGGTCTCCCTGCTCAGCCCTGCCAGCACCGGGTCTTCGGGTGAGCTGTGCGATATAATGTATTCTTCTTTCCGGCCTGAATTTTCCTTGTTTTGTATCATGGCTCTTAAAATTTTATCCAATATTGTTGAATCCATGTATGCTGTATGCTTTCAGTCTGAGATCAGGTGAATACCAGTTCAGAAAGTAAGCGGGGCTCAAGAATAATATTTGCAACTTCCAGCAGGTCGGATGACGTGATGCCCTCAATTTTTTCGTACACTTCTTCCATGGTGTCAACCCTGTTGAACAGCAGATAGCTTTTGCCGATGGCCATCATCAGGTTTTCCCTGTTTTCCCATCCTATCGTAAGCTGCCCCCTGAGCTGACGTTTAGCGCGGTTGAGCTGTGCCTGCCCGAGGCGCTTTTCCCTGAGGGCATTGAATTCCTTAATTATGATCTGGCGGCACCTGTCTATCTTATCTCTTTCACAACCGAAATACACGCTGAAAATTCCGGTATCAGACCATGCAGTATAGTGCGATTCTACATTGTAGGCATATCCTGTCCTCTCTCTTAGTGCAAGGTTAAGCCTGGCGCTCATACCGGGGCCGCCAAGTATATTGTTTAGCAGAACCAGTGTCATTCTTCTGTGGTCGTGCAGGTTAAAAGCCCTGTTCCCGGTAATGTAATGAACCTGATGTGTTTTCCTGCTTAGTGACCTTGCTTCGGGCCTGTATGCACTGTGCCCTTCCCTGATCCTCCCGTTCCGGTTTACAGGAACAGGTTCAAGATGTTTCCTGGCATACCTGAGCACTGATCTGAAATCGAGATCGCCAACCGATGTGAAAACCATCTGGTTGGTGCGGTAGTTCCTGCCGATGAAACTGATCAGGTCATCACGGCCGAATTTCATGAGGTGACCGGGTGTACCCAATATATTCCGGCCAATAGGGTCGTCGCTGAATACCAGTTCTTCGAAATCATCAAAAATCTGTTCTGACGGATTATCAAGATAGGAGAGGATCTCGTCTATAATGACCTGTTTCTCCCTGTCAAGTTCCTTTTCGGGAAACACCGAATGGAATACCATGTCGGTTATCAGTTCGAGCGACCTTTCAAAATCTTCAAGCATAAATGAGGAGTAAACGCATGTCTCTTCCTTTCCCGTGTATGCATTAATCTCCCCTCCGACAGCCTCAAGCCTGCTTATAATATGGTGTGCACGCCTTTTTTTGGTTCCCTTGAAGAAAAGGTGCTCAATAAAATGGGCTATACCTTGCTCCTCGCTGTTCTCATCCCTGGATCCTGCATTGATATATATGCCGCAATGGGC
>SLRB01000232.1 GCA_007131165.1 Bacteroidales bacterium
AACCCACAATTGTTTTATAATAATAATCAGTGCCATGGTAAGCTGGCATCGTCTTCGGGCAGACCTGTTGAACTCATTTTTTCTTGCCGGCAGAGCATTGTAATCAATGGTTTACAGGGTATTTGATTAGCCGGATACAGTCTGAGGCAATAATTAACTATCTTAAAAACCTTAAATTTGGAGTTAAATTTTTGGATAGGGGCGGGTGAATAGTTTTAATTGATACCCTGAAAAATAATTTCAAGTAATGGATAAAGAAACTTTCAGAAAATACGGTTATGAGATAGTCGACTGGATAGCAGACTATCTTGAGAATGTGCGGCAATACCCTGTAAAACCGGCATTAAGTCCGGGAGATATCAAGGCGAAACTGCCCAATCAGCCGCCGGCTGAAAGCGAAGATATGAAGACCATATGGCAGGACTTTCATCATATAATCCTTCCGGGGATAACACACTGGCAGCATCCGGGGTGGTTCGCATATTTTCCCGCGAACAACAGTCCGGCATCGGTACTTGGAGAGCTGCTGACTGCCGGCATCGGTGCCCAGTGCATGTCATGGGAAACCTCCCCGGCCGCCACTGAGCTGGAGGAGGTGGTAACTGACTGGCTGCGGCAGATGATTGGCCTTCCGGAAGGAATGAAAGGGGTCATACAGGATACGGCATCAACTGCAACGCTCACAGCCCTGCTTACGGCACGTGAGGTTGCCACAGGGTTTAAATCAAACGAAAATGGCCTTGGCGTTAAAACGGCAGACGAAGAATGCAGCAGGAGTGTCGGCGGTAACGGCCAATCACCGGATGGCAGATCCGGTAAGGGCCGGTCGGGGGCACACGGACCTGGTTGCGGTATAACGGGTCATATATTGATGGTCTATGCCTCTTCAGAGGCTCATTCAAGCATTGAAAAGGGAGTTAAATTAGCAGGTTACGGCCGTAAAAACCTGCGCTATATAGAAACAGATGATAATTATGCCATGAGGCCTGAAAAGCTCGAGGAGGCTATTGCCGGCGACCTTGAAGCGGGATTTAAGCCTGCCTGCGTTATAGCTACGATAGGCACCACCTCATCAACGGCTATAGACCCATTGCCGGAAATCGGCCGGGTTTGCCGCAAATATGGGGTCTGGCTCCATGTTGATGCTGCAATGGCTGGCACTGCAGCAATCCTTGAAGAAAAACATGAGCTTCTGGCAGGCTCCGAAAATGTCGACTCGCTCGTTTTCAACCCTCATAAATGGATGCTGACCAATTTTGACTGCTCAGCCTATTTTGTCAGCAACCCCTCTCACCTTATAAATACCATGTCGATCAGCCCCGAATACCTCAGGACCAGCAAGGATGCCCAGGTAAACAATTACAGGGACTGGGGCATACAGCTGGGCAGGAGGTTCAGGGCACTCAAGCTCTGGTTCGTTATCCGCAGTTATGGCGTAGAGGGCCTGAAGAAGATGGTCAGGTACCATATAAGCCTGGCGCAGTGGTTTGCCGGCAAGGTGAGAGAGGCCAAAAACTTCGAGTTGCTGGCGCCTGTGAGCGCCAGCCTTGTATGCTTCAGGTGGAACGATGGAACAACTGAAGAAACAGAACTTGACAAGATCAACAGGGAGCTCCTGGAAAGAATAAATGGAAGCGGAGAGATTTACCTCACCCATACACTACTGTCGGGCAGGTACACCCTGAGAATGTCTGTAGGCCAGCGCACCACTGCGGAGGCCGATGTCGAAAAGGCATGGGAAATTATTAAAGCTGCAGCTGCAAGGTAAAGTTTTCAGTGAGGTTTCTGATGACACTTGTAGCAGATCTCATTGTATTCTTCCCTTTCCTTGCCCTCCATAAAGTTCTTTATGTTGTTCATGGTGGTTTCGGCAATATTATGCATGGCCTCCCTGGTAAAGAACCCCTGGTGCGATGTTATTATGACATTGTTAAAGGTTAGCAGCCTCGCAAGGATGTCATCGGTAAGAACCCTGTGTGAGAGATCTTCAAAGAAATACTCGGCTTCCTCTTCATAAACATCAAGTCCGGCACTGCCAATCTTCCCGCTTTTAAGTCCCCCGATAAGCTCGGCGGTATTAATAAGCTTACCCCTGCCCGTATTTATGATCATAACACCATCTTTCATTTTTGCAATTGTGGATTCATTGATCATGTATTCAGTGTCTTTGGTCAGCGGACAGTTAAGAGAGATAATATCCGACCCTTCCAGCAGTTCATCCATGCCCACATAACTGCAACCGGATTCTTCTGCAAAACCGGTATCAGGATAGGGATCGTATGCTAATACCTTCATACCAAAACCAACAAGAATGTTGATCAGCGCTTTGCCTATTTTGCCCGTTCCGACCACACCGGCTGTCTTTTTGTACATATCAAATCCCATCAGCCCGTTAAGCGAAAAATTTGAATCCCTTGTTCTCCAGTATGCCCGGTGTATCTTCCGGTTCAGGGAAAGCATAAGGGCAACAGTATGCTCGGCAATGGCATTGGGGGAATAGGCGGGCACCCTTGCCACAAACACTTTTTCATAAGCAGCTTTCAGATCGACATTATTATACCCTGCACACCTGAGGGCAATAAGCTTGACCCCGCACTCGCTTAGCTTTTCAATAACCTCTTCAGATATGATGTCATTGACGAACACGCAGACAACTTCCGAGCCTTCTGCCAGAGCGGCATTATCGGCAGTAATATTGAACTTGAAGTATTTGATATCATAGCCATAATCACTGTTCACCTCGTCAAAAATGGCCCTGTCATATGGTTTGGCGTCGAAAAATGCAATTCTTGTACTCATAATCAAAGTGTTTTAAGAATGTTATCAGATATCAAAATTAACTAATAATTAATTAAAAAACCGGACTGCCCACCACCAATGGATGGTGGCTTTAACCCCGGTTTGCTGTTACGGAGGCACCAAAAAAAGGCAGGCCCTGCGGCCTGCCCCTGTGGCGGACTATTCATCCTGTTCAATCTGTTAAAAATAACCTGTTATTTAACTTAACAAATCTTCAAAAAAGCAGATTATCTTCATTAACCTGTTATTAATCTTACTGGATACTAAGCGTGTAGGGACCACGATGCCCGTTAAAACGTCCCTGTACCCTGACATAAAACGTCTTTCCGGATTCTGGCGATATATAGGTCATATTGTCACTGCTTATTACTACATCAGCACCCTGACTTCCACTGTTAATGGTATGCGAATTCCCGGGTTCATCTTCGATTCGCAAATTAACCTGCAGATCATCACCTACATCTGAAACAGTAATGGTAAATGGGTCATCGCTGTCAGTCTGAAATTTGAACCAGTCCTCATCCCCGGGTGTCCATATGATCATACCATTGATGTCAGAAATTGGTAGTAAGCCCAGGTCGTATGCCTCGTTTCGGGAATCATTAGGCTCATACTGGTCGTTAGCATCAAGGTTCTGCACACCGAGTGTGTATTCGCCATTACCAACAGAACCCCACCTGCTTGTAACCCTTATATAGTATACCCCCCCGCGGGTTGCAAGGGTGTGACGGAGATTTGCTCCCCTGTCGCCACTATTAACTGCAAAAACTTCGTTTCCATCTATATTGAACACAGCAAACCGGACTTCAAGGTCGTCGTCAACATCGGTCACATCGAACTGAACATAGTCCCATATCCCATCATTTTCGGTAGTAACCTTAAACCAATCCTCTTCATCTCCTGATACCAGGATACCCTCAATATCACTTACCGGGAGAACGCCCAGATCATATGCCTCACCCCTTGAATCGTTCGGAGCATACTGATCGTTGAAATCCATGTTACTTACGCGCAGGGTATATTCACCAATGTCATCTGTCCACCGGCTTCTGATCCTGACGTAATAAGTGCCACCCCTGGTTTCGTAGGTAACCGACATATTGGCTCCCCGGGTTCCTGAATTTTCAGAATGAAACTCGACACCATCTTCATCATATAAATACATGCGAATTTCCAGGTCCTCCGAAACATTGGTCACACTGATCTCTACCCTGTCCCACTGGTCGACATTATCGGTTGTAAATACATAATAATCTTCATCTCCTTCGGGGTAGACAGTGGCATTAATATTTGCCTCCATATCGATTGGAGCGGCTTCAGCCCGTGTGTCATTTGGTTCATACTGATCTTCCGAATAGGGTGCAATATCTTCAATTATTTCACATGAACCCGCAATTAGTAATGTAATGAATAAAACAACTATAAACCTGCCTGTGCTAAAAAACCTTTTTTTAAAATCTGATCTACTCATAATTAAATATTTTTTTTTACTTAATTTGACTTATCCAAAATCAACAATCTTATCACAAGCCACCAGGGTTCATTTAACTTTCTGGCAGATGTGCTTTTGTAAATTGAAATAACGGTTTATCCCATAGAATGCCCTCCACTGATTTACAGTTAGACTTTATATAAAAAGCATAACCTCTTTACAGTCCGAAGAAAAACTGCAGAGAGGTATATTGTGGTCAAAACATATGCAATTTACAAATTTTAAGAGAATATTTAAAATGCTTTATAATCAGCTGAATACCAGATTGAAATACATTTAACTATTTTTTCTTAATTTTATTTCCTGAGAAAGTGTTAATCAAATACAGTTTATAATGGACAGAAGAAATTTTATCAAAAAATCGGCACTGGGTGCAGCTGCCATCACATCACCCTTTTATATTTCAGGGTTTTCTGCAAACCGCAAGTTGAAGGTCGGACTGATAGGTGCCGGCTGGTACGGAATGGTAATAAGCGAAGCTGCCTTGACTATCGGTGGACTCGAGATTACTGGTGTGTGTGACGTGGACAGCGTTCACCTCCGCGAAAGCGTGGAAAAACTGGAAAAACTCCAGGGTAAGAAGCCTAAAGCCTTCAAATATTACGGCGACCTGCTGGAGATGAAAGAGCTTGAGGCTGTATTCATTGCCTCCCCGCCGCAATGGCATGCACTGCAGTTTATTGCCGCATGCGAAAAGGGACTGGATATATTTTGCGAAAAACCCCTCTCCTACGACGTAATGGAAGGTATTGCCATGGTCAGGGCAGCCGAAAAAGCGGGAAATATCGTGCAGATCGGTTTCCAGCGCAGACAGAGCAATGCCTATCAACATGCCAAAAAATATATTGCCGAAGGCAGGGCAGGCGATATACACCAGATTGTTGCCCAGATTCACTACCAGGCAAATCCGGGTGATACCACCATACAGGATCCGCCGGAGTCGCTGGACTGGGACGAGTGGTGCGGCCCGGCACCCATGCTGCCATACAGGCCGAGCATCGGGCATTTCAACTGGCGGCTGGAAAAGGAGTATGGTAACGGGCACCTGGTGGACTGGGGCATTCACCATATCGATATCATCAGGACCATAATGGATGAAGGCATTCCCACCGAGTACAAGGCGACAGGGGGGACTTACGCGTTGCAGGGGCAAATAACGACACCAGATACCCTTACCGCTAATATGGCCTTCGAAAAGGCCCCGGTTGTATGGCAACACCGTATGTGGGGCACAGGTGATCTGAACCCCGAATTCAATAACGGGGTGTTTTTCCATGGCGACAAGGCTACCGTATTCGTTTCTGACAACAGGTTTATAGTGATGCCCCCGGGCAGGGATGCTGAACGGACCGACATCAGAATTCCCACTGAAGGCGGTATGCAGGAGCAGCATATGGCGGATTTCCTGCATGCAGCAAAGATGAAGGATCCGGGCAAAATAAGCTGCACCGTGCAGGACGGGTTTGCCTCCTCAACTGCAGTCCAGCTGGCCGCTATTGCATTCTACACAAACAGCATAGTGAAATGGGATAACAACCGTCAAACGGTAACGGGCAATCCCGAAGCCGCCGCCCTGCTTAAACGCGGATACCGGGAGGGATGGCAGCACCCGGGATGATCTCCGGTTTTGATCGGTGAGGCACCCCTAAACAGGTCCGCCAACCACATGCTCCAGCTGCACGCCAGAAAGCCCGGCCCAGGCCCTTGCTGTGTGAAGGTGCCTGCCG
>SLRB01000062.1 GCA_007131165.1 Bacteroidales bacterium
CCTTAAAGTATTGGGTATAATCAACACCTGCGGTAATGGCATTTCTATGGAGGTAATCCATTCCCGTATCATCCAGGCGCCGTATTGTGCTCGTTAAAGCACCCCCGATAATAGCATTACCCTTGTTGATATCTTTCTGTACTCTTGCCAGTGAGTAGTTGGTCAGAGGTTCAACAATATCTGTTGTTCTTTCTCCTGCATAATCTATCCTGGCTTTTACTTCAGAGGTAACACTTTCCAAAATCCCTACAGATATTCCGTTTTTTGTTTTCCCGGTCAGTTTGGCTGCCCCCAGTATATTGGTGAACGCTGGAACATCCGCATATTCACCGTCCTTTACCGAAGGAGAACCATGCGGCCTCCTGCCGATGCGCCTTGAATAAAACAGATTGTCATTCCCTACACTTCCGTCACCCAGTCCGACATTGAAGCTGGTAATGCTGCTGCCTTCAATAAAAAATGGTCTTTTTTCACTGAAAAAAGTCTCAAAAGCTGTAAGATTAACTTCGGAAGGGTCGGCTTCGACCTGCCCGAAGTCGGGAAAAATTGTAAGGTCGAGGGTAAGATTATTTGTAATCCCTATCTTCCCGTCAAGTCCGCCTTTAAACCGGCTATCACCGCCGGTTCTGAAGGGATTGCCGGCTTCCGGCTGGTAAGTGTTGTAAGAGGACACCGTGTAAGGCATTATATCAAACTGCTTTCTTGGCTTCACCTCTGCAAGTCCGCCCAGCTCGCCGGCAAGATGGACAAACCCGGGAGCATTACGCGGTATGGCAGGCCAGAAGCTCGTCTCGCTGTGCCTGAAAATCTGCCGCCCAACAATAAGACCCCACACCTCGTCTGAGTTCTTCTCGAACCTGAGCTGGGTAAAAGGTATTTTTATCTCTGCTGTCCATCCCCAGTCATGTATCGCAGTTCTTACCTGCCATATCGGATCCCATGTGGGATCTTCGTTATGTCCGTTGTTTGACATAATAATATCAGTCCTTACACCTGCCGAACTAACCCCGAATATAAACGCCGTGCGCAGGTCATGATAACTGTCGAATCCGATAAATACCATATCGCCGTCTGAATTATCCCTTCGGCTCATCCTGACAGAAATGCTGTCAGGTGCCGAATCATATGCCTTTATGGCAATATACAGGTTAACATCATCATAGCATATCTTGAACTCAGTTGGCTGGGAGGGCGGACGGTTCTCATACGGTTCATGCTGGACAAAACCCCCTTCCCATTCATTCAGCATCCAGGCCTCGTCATTAAGATTGCCGTCTATCGTGGGTGCGTTCTCTATCCGGTAGGCTTCATAATACTTTTTTGTATGTTCCTGGCCGGATGCACAAACCGAAAGGCTTGCCACAAATATCATGACAGCAAAGAAATTGTTCATCTTAATTTCTATTAAGTATATAATATAGACGAACAACTGCCGGATTGGTTACAGAAGTTTCTGCTAAATTAACTATTAACAACCGGCCTGTACATTCTGCCAGTTACGGAAACAGCATCACCCCTTCTGCATGATGCATAAGGGGTGGCCTCAAGTTATTTCAGGATGGCCTGTCAAATCGGTGCAGGATCCCGGCAAAAATGTTGATTGGTTTTGGTTTTAAAACCCGATTACAGCTTCAACTATAACACCGCTGAAGCCTGCTCCGGCAAATCTCCCGGCCCAACCGTCACCATCATAGCTCTGGTTTACATATTCAATCTTGGTCAGCACGTTTCTGGTCAGGAACCAGCCTCCTCCAATATTGAACCGGCTGATCTTCAAATCATCAGTGGCGCTTTCTCTCATCCTGCCACTTACTGTGTTATACCTTCCGCCTGCGTAAAATTTCTCATCAGGTCCAAACCTGTACAACAATTCACCCGCAAGCTGGGTGAATGCCCCTTCCTTGTCGGCTACAGGCTGTGTAAACTCATTGCTGCCGCTGGCAAGCTCCCATATACCAAAAAATTCAAGCCCGCCATACTTTACAAACGGATTCACCTGCAAAGCCGTAAGTTTGGTAAACCGTGAATTGAACCTGCCGTCAAAGCTGCCGCCCTCAGCAGGCAATCCGGCTGCAGGATCTGCGAGCGAATGCATTACATTATAATACCTTGAGCCGGCCCGATCGCCTCCATATAGCCAGGTTCCTGTGGTCGTGCCGTTATTGATGTACCAGGAGCCGGTAAGCCTGACTCTCAGGTCATGATCAATCTGCCTGTCAAAACCCAGCTTGCCGTAAAAAGAGGGTTTGTTGTCGCTGTTCTCATTAACAACAACACTCTGGTTAAGCTTGCCGTTTGTAAGCCCGATCACTGCCAGGAATCCGTTATACTGCAGCGTAACCTCTCCAAAAGCCTCTGTTGCAAATGCATCCATAATATAATTACCCACGAAAGGGTTGAATATCCCCCGGGCATTGTCACTGCGCCTGAAATGGGCATCGCCGTAGTTGAACTCATCGAGCCCGACAGTTATTGAAGCATATTCCATCAGGTTTCCGAGGAACCCCGGACTTACAAAGTCGAGGTTGCTGACCTGCAGGTGGCCGCCCTTGATCCAGGCCTCGGGGTGATGGCGTGACGACAGGTAGGTCCTGAGGTGCATCCTCATCCCGTCATATAACTGTACATCGAGGTTAAGGTTGGCTGAGGGCAGGTTGAAATTAGTGCCAAGTTCAACCAGGTTCCCGGCATCATTATCCTGGTTGAGTCCCTGGAACTGCATGGCAAAGTCACCTCCTACCCTGACCCTGAAACCATCATATGCCACGGTGTCACTAACCGGTGTCTCATATACATTCAGCCCTCTCATATCATTAGGGCGCCAGTTTTGAATTAATCTGACCTGCGATGCAGCATTCAGTGTCATTGCAGAAATAAAAACCATTGAAAAAAGTATCCTTAACATTGTTTTTCTGTTTTGAATTTGTAATTTGTTTTAACTAATCCAGCCGGGAAATTATGTTGGGCTGGACGATGTAATTAAAGTCTATCCTTATCCTGTCATCAACTTTCACAAGTCCGAGTGCGGGTGACGGCGGATCTATCATGAAGTCTGACATATGCAACTCAGCTGATCCCTCAAAAAGGTAGCCCCCTGAGCGCACCCTGCTCCACTCAACTTCAAGTTCTTTTCTCTGGGTAATCCCGTTTATGGTTATATCGGCATTCGCTGTGATCTCACCATTAATGTTGCCACCCAGCTCCTGGTGCAAAAACACATCAGCCACACGAATTTCAATTACTGAGCCACGGTCTCCTCCCATTGCCTTGTGCATATCCCTGTTTATAAGAGGGTTTCTGCAGTCAAAAGAGCCGATGTCAACATAGACCACCGCATCAGATAGTATAACGCGTTCATTTTTGAACTCTGCCTCAACAGCCGTATTACCGGTTGTTCTGGCAACTCCCGATCTGCATTCAAAGGAATTGACATTGGTGGTGCCTGAGAGCATCAACCAGCTGTTGTTACTGACCGAATAAATTATTTTACTGCGATCACCCGGCATGAAGCCGGACGCCGGATCTCTGCCTGCCGATTCATGGGAAGCAATAAGTAACATGACACATATAACAGGAATCGCTTTCATAGTTGTCATTATATCAGACACTTAACTACTGGGATAATTCAATCCTGTAATCAACCGTAACCTCATCGCCGGTGCGCAAAGCTCCTAACATCATTACTGGTGGGTCAATACTGAAATCTGACATCCTCAGGGTACGTGAACCTGTGCAGATAAGCCTGCTGTCATTGCCATTCACGCATATTGCCTCAACGTTGATCCTTTTGGTTTCACCGGCAACCGTAAGGTCTCCCCGGGCACTGATAATGTAACCCTCACCGTTATCCCGCACCATTCCGGGTCCGTTCATCCTGAAGGTTATTTCGGGATGTCTTCCGGCATCCAGTGCATCATAGGCCCTCCTGTCCAGTCCCGACTGGTTGCTCCTGAGGGTGGTCTTTTCCAATGAGAATACAAGGTCTTCAACATCACCCGGGATACCATTGCCTCCAATAATCAGATGGATTTCCCCTTTAACATTATCTGACAACATTTCCCAGTCATGCAGTGTAGAGGTTCCCCTGACCCGGATGTAAGAGTCACCGGCCGGACTATAGCTCCTGACCGATGTAACAGTTTCTACGGCCTGACTGTTTATGTGAGTCCCGTTATCAGTATCTCCTGCTGATCGGTAAATGCCGGTCACTGTGTCAGTATCTCCGGGCTGATCGAAGACCGGGGCCGCAGATCCGCTGTTTCCAGTCATAAATGTGACCAGCAATACAATAAGGTAATTGAATATTTTCGATAACATAATAGTTGAATTTATCCGCCAGACACAAAAGGCCGCGCCTGCCGGGGGTTAATATCCTGTTAACCGTCAGATTTGATAGGCCGGTCCACCCTGCTCGCTGTTGAGAACAGATTGCCGCTCCATCAAATCACCTATAGTTTTCTCTTTAAGATAATTCTCAATAACTGAGTTAAGACCGTACCACAACTCTCTGGCAGCACACCTTTCATGCTTATCGCATAGCTCACCGTCGAAAATGCAATTCAGTAATGCAAGGGTTGAATTAAAAGCAGTAAAAACATCATATACAGAAATCTCTTCTGGCTTCCTGGTAAGCCTGTAACCACTTTTCTTACCAGCGACAGGCACAACAAGTCCGGCTGCTTTCAATTGTGCGATAATATGATCCAGATACTTGTAGGAAATTGACTGGTTGGCTGCGATATCTTTCTGGTGCATCCCGGTACCGGTATCGCTCAGAGCCAGTTCCATTAAAGTCCTTATTCCATACCTTGTTTTTGTATTGATCTTCATAGTTCCAAAATATATACTACTTATCCTATATTATTTATAGGATAAAAATACATCTTTTTTACCATTTTCAGAAATGAAAATTGTTAAAATATAATAACGAGATTTAATGGTTTGGTTTACTCAACCTGAAATGATCATGGAGGGTTGGCCGGAGCCGGTATGGATGTCATGCGGACAGTTGATCGGGTAGTTATAAATTCACCTGAGTATTCATAACGGCTCAGATATCAGAGCAGCCCCAGTTCGAGCATTGCCTCCTCGCTCATCATGCTCTTGTCCCACGGAGGATCAAAAGTGAGGTTGATTACCAGGTCGTTTACACCTTCAATGGCCCTGACCTTTTTATTTATCTCAGCCATCAGTTCGTCAACCATGGGGCAGTTTGGAGCGGTAAGCGTCATCACTATCTCCACCCTCTTTTCTTCATCCACGATTATCTCATAAATAAGGCCCAGATCATAAATATTGACCGGAATTTCAGGATCATAAATATTCTTAAGTACACGCCCAACTTCCGCTTCAAGTTCCAGATAATTATCATGTTTGTCCATTGCCGCCTGTTTTTTCGTTTTTGGCCTTGTATGCCAGGGCATAAAGTTTCATCTGCTTAATCATGGCAATCAGCCCGTTAGACCTTGTAGGAGAAAGGTTCTCCTTAAGCCCGATCCTGTCGATAAACCACAGGTCGTTCCCAATTATCTCATCAGGTTCCCTTCCAGACATTACACGTACCAGCAAGGCTATTATTCCCTTGGTTATGACAGCATCACTATCAGCAGTATAAACAACCTTGCCATCCTGAAAATCAGCATGAAGCCATACGCGTGACTGGCAGCCTTCGATAAGGTATTCAGGATTTTTATATCTCCCGTCAATGACCGGAAGTGATTTACTGAGTTCAATCAGGTGATTGTATTTATCCATCCAGTCGTCAAATATTTCAAACTCTTCTACTATCTCCTGCTGTATTTTATCCATATCCATTTTAACACCTGTTATTTACACCAAAATATTGTATCCGGAAATTTCCCTGCCTGGCTTAACTATATTTTTGATGCCTGCCAGCCTATCCGAACATCTCCTTTACCTTCTCAATGGC
>SLRB01000286.1 GCA_007131165.1 Bacteroidales bacterium
AACCTGTTCATAATCTATTTTATATGGTTCCTGATTTCGCATACCGAGTGGCTGTACTGATGCTGAGATGTAAAGGAAAACAATTAGCAAAAAATGAATCCCGGGCCAGTCCCCGGCAGACAAAATAACACACAAGTCACATCTGAAAATTAAAGATAAGTGAGCAATATTCTGCACTGGAGTTCGACTGAAGGTTAAAAAACCATGCGGGATATAATAATAATCCGTACAGGTATAATCTCAAGGGGTCGTTGCCCTTAAAGTGGAGCATTCTGATCTGAAGTAAAGACTTCCGGAGATTTAACTTCCCGTGGGTTTTAAACGGCACCGTCATGTTTGCTGTAACGGCCGATTATTTCACGTGCCAGGGCCAGCTTCCGGTCGGTGCTGAGGCCGTGATCAATCCAGTGTATCTGGTAACCGCTCCGCTCCATCTTCCTGAACCAGGTCATCTGTCTCTTGGCAAACTGGTGAATTGCCGTGTTAAGCCGGTCTTTCATTTCCCCGAAAGGGATATCACCTATAACATACATGGTTACAAATTTGTATTCAAGGCCATAAAACATAAGGTCGGCAGGGGCTATTCCTTCAGACAGCAACCGTCTGACCTCTTCAACGAGGCCTTCTCTCAGCCTTGCATCAAGACGTGAGGTTATCCGCTGCCTGCGATCATCACGATTTATTGCTATTCCGAGTATGACGGGTTTGAAACGGGGAAAACTAAAATCTGCAACTCCAGCCTTTTCTCTGTGAAGAGCTATCTCAAGTGCTCTCACCAGCCTTTTACGTGATGAAGTGTCAGATATATTGTGAAGGTTCTTCCTGTCAGATAGCATCTCTGTAAGTTCTGCATCGGTTTTGCTTTCCAGCTCTTTCCTCAGCGCATGATCGTGCGGTACATTAACAAGCTCATAGGCACCAAGCACCGCCTCAAGATACATACCCGACCCTCCGCACAAAACCGGTGTTTTCCCGCGCCTGTTAATATCTTCCCAGGTCCGGACAAAATCACGCTGATACTCATAGACGCTGTACTTGTAGCCGGCATCGACTATATCTATCAGATGGTGAGACACATACCTGCCTTCGATTTTGTACTCGGAATAATCCTTCCCCGTTCCCAGGTCCATCCCCCTGTAGACCTGCCGGGAGTCGGCGCTTATTACCTCTCCCCCGGTTTCAAGCGCAAGCTTTGCCGCAAACGCTGTCTTTCCGGAAGCGGTTGGGCCAAGTACTGTTATCAGCAGGGGTATATGGCTTTTCTGGTCATTAACCACTCTTCGGCTATTTATTTGCAGACAGGAACAGGTTTGCCGCTTCTCAAAAAAAATTCTCAAGGCTTATGCTGCCTGAATCATGCTGGTATACCACAACATACAAACAGAAACCTGTCGCGCGTATTTGTAATTCACATCCTGATCCTGAATCATGTTAAACAATAAACGGCTAAATTCTGTTGTTTTGTCGTTATTGTCAAAAAAAACGAATAATTTTGTTATTTTAATGTATTCTAAATAACCGCATTACTAAAATGAAGCATACAGGATTACTTCCACTTCTTTTCATTTTCCTGCTGGCAGCATGTGCCGGTGGTCATCTGGAGCAGGACAAGCCAGTGATAACAGTTAGCATCCTCCCCCAGAAATATTTTGTCGAAAAGCTTGCCGGTGACAGGTTTAACGTAAACGTACTGGTGCCACCGGGTGCAGAGCCCGAAACCTACGAACCCACCCCCCGGCAAATGCAACAAGTGGCTAATTCACTTGTTTACTTCAGGGTTGGCTACATTGAATTCGAAAGAACTATCCTGCGAGGCCTGAGTTCAGGTGAAAACGGCCCGGTTGTAGTAAATACCTCCGATGGGATGGATTTGATCGCCGCCGAAATTGTCGACCATGGCGACCATGTGCACCTTTACGGAGTCGATCCTCACATCTGGCTTACGGCGCCCGGTGTTAAAATACAGGCAGCCAACATGCTGGAAGCTTTTATTAAGACCGATCCCGGTAAAGCGGAATTTTACACAGAAAATTATGAACGCTTTGCCAATGAGCTGGATCGCCTTCATGAAGAACTGAACGCAAAACTAAGCGGTGTGGGAAAACGAACCTTCATCGTTTTCCATCCTGCGCTGGGATATTTTGCCAGGGATTACAATCTAAGGCAGGTATCAATTGAAGAGGAAGGCAAAAGTCCGACTGCGGCCAGTATGAGAAAAATTGTGGATCTTGCAAAACAGGAAGGTATCAAGGATATATTTATACAAAAGGAGTTTGAACGTGATAACGCCAGGGCTGTAGCCAGGGAACTGGGCGGAAATGTAATTGAACTGGAGCCTTTGTCGGCCGACTGGTCGGAAAACATGAGAGAGATGGCCGGAAAGCTTTATGAAGTTCTGAACAGGTAAGCATATTCCTGCTGAAATTGCATGTGAGATCGACGAAGTCAAACCCTCATGGTTTGTACATGCTATTTTGTATGACTTTGTCTGAGGGGCGTTTCATGCGTCTGTGTGTATTTTTAGATGAAAATTTTTCATGTTCATTTCTTTATGGGCCGGATAGTTGAACTAAACAATGTTACGGCAGGGTATGCCGGTAATGTGGTGCTGAAAGATGTAACTCTGGAGGTAAATGATAATGATTTCATTGGTATTATCGGCCCCAACGGGGGTGGTAAAACCACATTGCTAAGAGTAATACTCGGTCTTTTACGGCCATACAGGGGCAGGGTCACCTTTTTTAACGGCCATGAACGCGGGACAGGCGATATAATTGGTTATCTGCCGCAAATCAACCAGATTGACACACGTTTTCCTATCTCGGTTACCGATGTTGTTCTGTCAGGATTAATGAGCAAGGAGGGACTTCTTGGACGGTATTCGGGAAAGCAAAAAAAACTTGCGGAAGAACTGCTGGCCAGGATGGGCATCTACGGGATAAGGAAAAAAGCTATTGGAGAACTTTCCGGGGGTCAGCTTCAGCGTGTTTACCTGTGCCGGGCCATCATATCCTCCCCCAGGCTGCTAATGCTGGATGAGCCGAACACCTTTGTCGATACAAAGTTTGAAACAGATTTCTACGGCATTTTGAAAGACCTGAACAATGATATGGCAATAATAGTGGTTTCGCACGATGTGGGTACGATAACCTGGTATGTAAAGACCATAGCATGCGTTAACGGTAACCTGCACTACCACCCTTACAGTACGATAACTCAGGAACAGCTTGCCGCCTATAATTGCCCTATCCAGATAATCACACACGGTGATGTTCCACATACCGTACTTGAAACACATAGACGCTGAAAATGATTGAGCCGTTTCTGGATTTGCTCCAGTACAGATTTTTTACAAATGCCCTGCTTGCCTCTGTCTTTACAAGCATAAACTGCGGTATTATCGGAACCTATATAGTGTCCAGACGCCTGGTGTTTATTAGTGGCGGGATTACCCATGCCTCCTTCGGAGGTATCGGGATCGGATATTTTTTCGGGTTCAATCCTCTTGTCTCTGCCACTGTATTTGCGGTCTTTTCGGCACTCGGCATTGAATTCATTTCAAAAAAAGCTGATGTTCGGGAAGATTCTCTTATCGGAATATTCTGGTCATTCGGAATGGCTCTGGGCGTCATATTTATATTTATCGCACCGGGTTATGCCCCGAACC
Organism: Bacteroidales bacterium; assembly: GCA_007131165.1. Classification (GTDB taxonomy): domain Bacteria; phylum Bacteroidota; class Bacteroidia; order Bacteroidales; family PUMT01; genus PXAP01. The sequence goes on from SLRB01000286.1 coordinate 3,668, forward strand.
TCATGGGATATCTTTTCGGAAGCCTCCTCACGGTATCACCTGGCGATATTATGATGATGATGGCTGTAACTGTTTTGGTATCTGGATTCTTTCTCCTGTTTTACAAGGTAATTCTATTTATCTCGTTCGACCAGGAGTATGCAAGGACGCACAAAGCTCCGGTACAGTTTATCAACTACCTGCTTATCAGCCTTGTAGCAGCAACGATTGTTTTAAGCATAAAGGTGGCAGGTATTATACTTGTAATATCTCTTCTTACAATTCCTCAGACAATTGCGAACCTTTTTACCAAAAAATTCGGTAACATGATGGCTATCTCGGTGTTAATTGCATTTTTGGGGACTTTCGCGGGACTGTTGATATCTTATAATTATAACATACCATCTGGTGCCTCTGTAATAATGTCGCTTATTTTTGCTTTTATTATTGCCAAATTGTTGAGTATACTTGCAACTGGTATCCGGGTAAGGAAGACATACCTGGATGGTACTGAAAAACCAAATAGCTATTAAATAATAAAAAACCCCTGAACATGCAATACGATCTGATAGTCATAGGAAGCGGGCCCGGCGGATATGTAGCCGCAATAAGGGCCAGCCAGCTTAAAATGAAGGTAGCCCTGGTTGAAAAGGCCGAACTCGGAGGAGTTTGCCTTAACTGGGGCTGTATCCCGACCAAATCATTATTGAAAAGCGCCCAGGTATATAATTACATGAAGCATGCTGCCGACTATGGTATAACCACGGACTGCGAGGTCAAAGCCAATTTCCCTGCGGTAATTGAAAGAAGCAGGAAAGTGGCTGAAGGGATGAGTAAAGGTGTGCAGTATTTAATTAAAAAGAACAAGATAGACCACATTAAGGGACAGGGAAGGCTGGCAGGTAAAAACACTGTTGAAGTAACATCAGACGGCAACAACAGGTCAACGATTACCTCGAAGCATATTATACTGGCAACAGGGGCACACTCAAGGGAACTGCCCTCCATGAAGCAGGATGGCAAGCACATAATCGGATACAGGGAAGCCATGACGCTTGAAAAATCACCCGAATCAATGATAATTGCCGGCTCGGGCGCCATAGGAAGCGAGTTTGCCTGGTTTTATGCCTCGATGGGCACCAAAGTAACGCTGGTGGAGTACCTGGATGCAATCGTACCCCTGGAAGACGAGGAGGTGTCGGCACAACTTGCCAGGTCTTTCAAGAAAATGGGTATAAAGGTTATGACCGGGGCTTCCGTAGAAGCGGTAAAAGTAAAAGACGGAGTGTGTACTGCAACAGTCAGGACCAAAAAGGGAGAAGAGAAAATGGATGCCGGAATAATCATGTCGGCGGTCGGGGTTACTCCGAATACGGAAGGAATCGGCCTGGAAGAAATTGGTATCGAAAAGGACGGCGAAAAGATTAAGGTTGATGAGTTTTACCGAACCAGTGCTGAGGGCGTTTATGCCATTGGCGATATAGTGGGAGGACCTGCGCTTGCGCATGTTGCTTCTGCTGAAGGCATTATATGTGTGGAAAAGATTGGGGGACTTGATCCGGAGCCTCTCGATTATGGAAATATCCCTGCTTGCATTTACACTGGTCCCGAGGTAGCTTCGGTCGGAATGACTGAAAAATATGCCAGGGAACAGGGTATGGAGATAAAAATAGGTAAATTTCCATTCTCTGCTTCGGGCAAAGCCAGCGCCGCAGGTGAAAGAGAAGGTTTTGTAAAACTGATATTCGATGCAAAATACGGTGAACTGCTCGGTGCGCATATGATTGGAGCCAATGTTACCGAGATGATATCAGAAATTGTCGTGGCACGGAAACTGGAGACTACAGGACATGAAATGATAAAAGCCGTTCATCCTCACCCTACCATGTCGGAAGCCGTAATGGAAGCTGCAGCTGCTGCCTACGGAGAAGTAATACATCTTTAGGCACCGGCAGACTTTGTTTATATCACACTGTTTTATGCCATGGATGGCACACTAACAGGGAGCCCGGCATATTTTGCCGGGCTCCTTTAAATTTAATCATCTACATAAAGTATAGTTAGCAATTTGGATAGCAATGTGTTACTAATTCATGATCCGGATATTATGCTTTTCAATTCCTATGAATGTCACATCTGATCATTTTTGCAAAGAGTTAAATCACATTGCCTGTGAGATCTATGAAGTCAAACCCGCATGATTTGTTCATGTTATTTTGTCTGCCATAGGCTGGTGCGGGTTTCTGACGGGATCTCTTCCTTATC
>SLRB01000293.1 GCA_007131165.1 Bacteroidales bacterium
CATTGCCGCGGCACTCTTTTCGTCGCAGGTTGTTGCTGCCCTGATGCCGGGTGCAGAGTTGCCTGATATGGTGCAACTGGCCCTGAACCAGGGTGAGGGCAACAGTATTGAGGGCACCGGACAGGGACTGCCGCAGGATGAAGACACCAGGCAGGAAATGCCGGGTTACAGCCTGGTCAAGCCAACTGAACCGGGGGTCGTCGGATATTCCGGCGACCGCCAGCACGGAGAGACCGGCGAGTTTGTCAACCCGTTGAGGGCAAAGGTAACCGACCGGCAGGGAAACCCTGTTGTGGGCATCCCGGTTATTTTCGAGGTCGTTGAATATCCTTCGGGAGGGAGCGACTACAGGATAGAGAACAGGATGGTGCCGACCGGCCCCGGGGGAATTGCCGAAACACGCTTCAGGCTTGGTTCGGCCGGTGGCGAATACAAGCTTATTGCCCGGATCAGGTCTGCCGGTGAGGAGAATGTTCAGCTATATACGCTGTATGCGCGAGATCCCGACTGGCTGCTGTTCCTGTTTGTGGGACTCGTGGGGGGACTGGCACTGTTTCTTTTGGGAATGGAGGTTATGAGCAGGGGACTGCTGCGATCGGCCGGCGATAGAATGAGGTCCATACTTGGCAGCCTTACCAATAACAGGTTTTCGGCACTGGGACTGGGTGCTTTTGTTACCATGGTAATACAGAGCAGCAGTGCCACGAACGTGATGCTGGTCAGCTTTGTGAACGCCGGACTGATGCGGTTCAGGCAGACCATCGGCATCATCCTGGGTGCGGCCGTGGGGACAACGGTAACGGCCCAGCTTATAGCTTTCAGGCTGACCGATTATGCCCTGCTTTTCGTGGCGGCAGGCTTTGCCCTTCATACCTTCACCAAAAAGGAGAGAATCAGCCATGCCGGTGAGGCGATAATGGGATTTGGGATCCTCTTCTTTGGCATGCATGTAATGTCGGAGTCCATGTATCCGCTCAGAAGCTTCGACCCTTTCATCCAGATGCTGCTTACACTCGAAAACCCGCTTCTTGGAATACTTGCGGGAGCGCTCTTTACTGCCCTTATCCAGAGCAGCTCTGCATTTGTAGGTATTATGATCATCCTGGGAATGCAGGGGCTTATAAGCCTGGAAGCAGCGATCCCTATGCTGTTTGGCTCTAATATCGGTACCGCGGTAACTGCCCTGCTTGCTTCGCTGAAGGCAGGCCGCGAAGCTAAAATGGTTGCCGTGGCGGTGACCTTTTTCAAGGTGTTCGGTGTGCTGCTTTTTATATGGTGGATAAAACCTTTTGCTTCTGTTATTGAGGCCGTGTCGCCTGCGGCTGCAGGGGCGACAGACGAGATGGCAGGGCTTGCCGAAGTGATGCCCAGGCAGATAGCAAACGCACATACGGTGTACAACGTGTTTGTCGCCCTTCTTGTGCTTCCTTTCACCCATTACCTCGGCCGGCTTGTGGAATGGTTAATACCCTTGAAAGAAAAGGCGGAGGAACCGGAATTCGAGGTGCACTACCTTGACGAGAGCATGCTTAAAACCCCGGTTATGGCACTCAGCCTTGCTAAAAAGGAAACTCTCAGGATGGGCGAGGTGGTTCACGAAATGGTTTGCTCCATATTGCCGGTGTTCCTTGACAGGGATAAGGATGTTCTAAGGAATATCGACAGGCGTGAGCAGAAGGTCAATTTTCTGCGCGACCAGGTCAATTCGTACCTTCTCAAGATTAGCAGGGAGGGTACCAGGGAAGAGAGGGCGAACGAGGCTTTCCAGATACTCTACACGGTAAAGGAGCTGGAGCTGATAGCCGATGTGGTAGCCGGCCCGATGCACAGGAAGGCCGATTTCTGGATGGCAAACGATTACGGGTTTAGTCCACAGGGCAAAAAGGAACTCAGGGAGTACCACTCCAAAACGTGCAGGCAGATAAAACGTGCTATGGAGGTGTTCAGGGATCTGGACATGGAGAAGGCGGAGGAGATGAAGAGGAAATACAAGGAGTACCGGACAGTCTCCTTTGAGATGGTGAAACAGCATTATGAACGTCTGCAGCAGGAGAACCCGGATACTGTTATGAGTTCAAAGACACACCTGGAACTGATGGCTATGCTCAGGAACATCAGTTCGCATTCGACAAATATTGCAAGGATATTGCTGCAGTGGCATGATTCGGGGCAAAAGTAAGAAGTGGTTTTTCAGATTTGTAAAGACCTGCCGTTACGAAGGCTTCGGTTACTGTGTGGCCTGACCGGGAGTGCCGGTATAACCGGTTTGCCATTGTGCAGGGGTAACGGCTCGGGTAAGGGCCGGGAATCAGTAGTGTTGCGGGAAACTCAACCGGCGGCGGGCGGCAATGCCCGATGCTGCCCATACCACAGCCAGCCCCGCTGCGAGTCCGCCAAGGTTAGACAATATATCCAGCCAGTTGAAGGATCGGCCGGGGACTGCCAGCTGGAGGCACTCACTTGCTATGGCAAGCAGAACGGCAATGGCGGTGTAGGTGCGGAACCTTGGCGACCGGACTGAGTGGACTGCCGCCCCCGATGCCATCCATGCGATGAAAGGGAGAGGGAGGAAGGCCAGCGCATGAAGAAGGTAGTCAACCCTGAAGCTGTAATCTCCTGTGCTGATAAAATCAATTCCGCTTCCGGGTATTGATGAGCCTGCCAGTATTGCTATGACCCATGCCAGGTAAAGCAGCCTGAAAGTGTTATATATAACACGTGGAGCAACCATCATCTTCCTGGTTTGAAGATCCTGGCGCCAATATGCCCGGGTATGTCGCCGTAGTTGGCGAGGACCGGAGCACCGGTTGAATGGAGCCGGCCGGTACTCTGGTGGCCGTGTGATATAAGCAGGCAGGGTATACCCAGTGATTCTGCCACTTCGTGATCGTGAACAGTGTCTCCTATCATGATGGTTTCAGCAGGGTTGAGCTTGTTCGCCTTTATCAGCTGCCTGCCCGCCTCTACCTTGGAATGGGCATAATTGTCGGTTGTGCCTGTAACGGCTTCAAAATAGCCCCTTATATTGTAATATTCAAGGAGCCTGCAAAGCAGCTCATGCTCCTGTGCCGACAACACAAACTGCCTGATGCCAAGATTGCTGAATTGCTCAAGCATAGCGGCGGCCCCGTCAAAGAGACTTGCTTCAGGGTAACGGCGGTTGTAAAGCACCACAAACTGATCGGCTGGCATTTCAAATGCCTCCTTTGTAAAGTCAAAACCGATCTTCAGGAAGTAATCCTTTATTGGAAAGGTAAATACTTCTTTGTAATGATCATGCGACAGCCGCGGGAGTGAACGTTCTGTGAGCAGGATGTTCATGCAGTCAATGCACAGGTCCGTATCGTTCAGAAGTGTGCCGTTCCAGTCCCATAAAATATTCCTTATTCTGCCGTTGTACATGATAGCGTTATATTTTTAAACAGACGCAAAGATAATGGTTTTGTTGTTTTTTTGCCGGAGAAGAGGTTATTTTGAAATTATGTTCGTCGCCGGGATGCCCTTTTGGAAAGCGTTCATCTTTGGAATGATTTGAAATTATGTCAAACAAAAATTTATCTCGATGGGTTATAAGCTTGTTGAAGTTAACGACAAGAAGACCTGGCAGGAATTCCTCATGCTGCCGGTTAAACTTTATAAGGAAGAGCGGTGCTGGATAAGACCGCTGGATAGTGATGTTGAAAAGGTATTTGACCCGAAACAAAACAAATCATTCCGCTCGGGGGAGTGTGTAAGGTGGATTTTGAAGCGCAACGGAGGTGAAACTGTGGGCCGGGTTGCTGCTTTCTACGACAAAAAGGTGGCTGCCAGGAGTGAGCAACCGACAGGGGGCATGGGATTTTTTGAATGTATAGACGACAAAGGTGCAGCTTTCATGTTGTTCGATGCCTGCAGGGAGTGGCTGGCAGGAAAGGGCATGGAGGCGATGGACGGGCCTGTCAATTTCGGCGACAGGGACAGGTGGTGGGGACTGCTAACAGAGGGGTTCTCCGAGCCTAACTATTGCATGCCGTGGAACTTTAAATATTATAAGGGACTTTTTGAGGAGTACGGGTTCAGGAACTATTTTAACCAGCTTACTTTCCGCCGCTCTATCAGTCTTGAGGGTGTCCACCCTGTTGTGCTGGAGAAGGCAGAAAGGGTGTACCGCAATCCCGAGTTTTCTTTCAGGTATATAAACAAGAAGGACCTTGACAAGGCTGCCGAAGATTTCCGTATCGTTTACAACCAGGCCTGGGCCGGGCTTTCGGGAGTGAAGGAGATAAACAAGGCGCATGCCAGGGCACTGCTTAACAGCTTCAGGCCGATTATGGACGAACGACTCATCTATTTTGCCTACCATAATGACGAACCAATAGGCTTTTTTATCATGATACCCGAGATAAACCAGATTGTGCGCCACCTTAACGGGAAACTGGATCTGGTTGGGAAGTTAAAATTCATGTATCACAAGTGGATGAAAACATGTAACAAGGCTTTCGGGGTGATTTTCGGTGTGGTGCCCAGGTTCCAGGCCAGGGGAGTTGAGGGGGGGATGATCAAGGCGTTTGCCGATGTTTCAGCCAGGCCGGGATTTCCTTACAACGACCTGGAACTTAACTGGATAGGTGATTTTAACCCGCCGATGATAAAACTCGCAAACCAGCTTGGATTCAGTATTGTCAAGACACATGTTACCTACAGGTACCTGTTTGACCGTGAAAAGGAGTTCAAAAGGGCAAAGATATGGGGAAAAGCGAAATAGCCGCAACCAACCGCAGCTAACACTGGTGTGCAGCTGCGTCATGCAGCTGCACAGCCGGTTAGTGATGTTCTGCAGACTCTTCAGGTGACGCGACCGCTACTGGCGGTAAACAAAGGCGTTGATGTGCATGCCGGCGCCGACAGAGGCAAAGATCATTGTGTCTCCGGGACTAATGGTGTGTTCTTTGAGTTGCCCTTTTAAAATCATGTCGTAGAGGGTGGGGACCGTGGCAACCGAGCTGTTACCGAGCTCATGGATATTCATGGGCATTACCTGTGCCACATCGGGCCTTATTCCGTATAGCCTGTAGAAACGCTGGACTATGGCCTGATCCATCTTTTCATTTGCCTGGTGAAGCAGTATCTTTTTAATATCTTCAATTGGTACGCCTGATTTGTCGAGGGCGGCCTTCATGGCATGGGGTACGTTCGAGATCGAGTACTCGTAAATTTTCCGCCCGTGCATCTTTATGTAACGGACGTCGGGGTTGCTGCCGGGTGCGTTCGATTCGCCAAGGTAAAGGTAATAGGCCTCTTCTGTGGAGTTGGTGACTGCAGCCGAAGAGAGGAATCCTGTTTTTTTGTCAGATTCAATTCCTTCTACCACGGCTGCCCCTGCGCCGTCGGAAAAGATCATGGTGTCGCGGTCGTACTTGTCAACGACCCTGGAGAGGGTTTCGGCTCCTATTATGAGCAATCTTTTTGCCAGACCGCTGCGTATGAATGAATCGGCGTGTATTACACCCTGTACCCATCCCGGACAGCCGAAGACTATATCATAAGCCACGCATGAGGGGTTCTTTATGCCGAGTATGTGTTTTACCCTTGCTGCAAGACAAGGCAGGGTATCCGATTGTATTGAGTTATGGATTACATCGCCGAAATTATGGGCTACAATGATGTGGTCGAGGGTTTCTGCATCTATACCTGCGGTTCTGATCGCTTCGCGGCCGGCTATTGCCGCGATGTCGGAGTTGTTCTGACCGGCGTTTATCCATCTTCTCTCGGCTATGCCGGTAATATCCCTGAACTTGTCTACCACAACCTCTCCGGGACTGTCAATTTTGCTTTTGTCCTTTTCGAAGAATGTTTGCCGGGTAAATTCGGAGTTGGCTATTTTTACGTCGG
>SLRB01000337.1 GCA_007131165.1 Bacteroidales bacterium
ACGGGATGCGTTTATCATAACAGAAGGTATTCTTATCAATTTTTTTTATCATTTCGTCAAATATATCAAGCAAAATGAACCTAAAAAGATTAACAACCGGAAGCATCATAAAAATACTGGCCATATTAACCCCGGTACTTTTAATCTCATGTGAAAAAGACAATCTGGGATTTAAAAATGATGAAATCCCCGTTTATGAGCAGGAAGGATTGTCAGGGCACAAAACATGCACTGAATTAATTGAAACCAACAATGGTGAAGTGCTGATATCCATGCTGCTATCATCCTCTCCCGAAACCACCGATGCTGTAATATACTACAGTACAGACAACATGGACTTCAATAAAAGTGCATACCTGACTGCCGGGCTCAACATCCTTAACCGTCCGATAGATGAAGGCCCCGCCTGTAAAGGCATCAAGGCAGCACTGCCATCAGTGAATATCGTAGACAAAACAGAAAGAACATATTATTTCAAGATAGTCCGGGAAAACGACGAAACAAAAGTTGTTCATTTCGGCTTTGAACTCCGCAGTTGCGGCACCTACAGGATCAGCGATTCAAACAGTGCAAACAGGGCCCAGGATTTCATATACTATATCAAAGCAGATGAGAACGGGAATCCATCATATATTAATATCAAATTTTACTAAAACTGTAAACCCCGGTTACCGGGTTAATAAACTAATAAAGAAAACACATGGATATTGCCGGTACAATCAAGACTCCTGCCGTTAACATAGAAAGTGGACGTATGCAAATAGCCGGGAGGAGTATACTTGAAGATTCTTCATTGTTCTATTCACCGCTTAACGAATTGCTGGAAGAAACCGCAAACCACAGCAACCGCATTACCCGGATAGATCTTGGCTTTGAATACCTTAACGGAAGTTCGGTGCGTTGCCTGGCAAGTATGATAAGGATACTTGAAAAAGTATATGACCAGGGGAATAACATAGTTATAAACTGGTACTATTATGCCGACGACGAATCCATGTACGACGTGGGCAAGCTTTTGCAATCACTCACACGAATTCCTTTTAACATCATTATGAAGGATTAAACGGGGGATACCCTCCTGGCAAACTGGCCTTTATTAACAACATATGGCTAACCGCTCCGAAAACGAGCCTCACTGTGAAAAGAAGAACTGGTTCAGCTCATAAATATCGTCTACTGTAAGGTTTGTATTTCCATCAAAAAACATGTTAATGGCCCTTATCAGTTCTTCATAAGATATAAACCCGTCACCATCAATATCAAGCATCTTAAACTTTTCGGGTATGCCATCAAAACTACGCCCGGAATACACCCGGTAATCGTAAGCCGGCCCGGCGGGATCTGTAAAGATCTCATCCCTGGCAACGGCATTCTCACTCCTGTTTAACTCTTCGGCAATCTCCAGGGGAGTTATCTGCCTGCCATGCTCATCGACAAATGCTCCGCGAGGTGTGTTGGGCTCAAGATCAAGGTAATCGGGTACACCGTCACCATCACTGTCAATAGGGCACCCGAACTCATCAACCTCTACACCGGGAGGTGTGTCGGGACACAGGTCCCAGAAATCAAATACACCATCACCATCCGCATCCTCAATCATAGTGTAGTCAAGGTCGACATCAGCATACATCCGCTCAATGATATAGGTTTTCGGATCTGTAAATAAATCAAGATGGAATGTGATATAGGAATATGAAAAGCGGTCATTCCGTCTATTACCCCTTGCGCTGTTATCATTTGAGCTCACATTGTCGATAAGATCAGTGAAAGTAAAGTGCACTGAACTTCCAGCTCTCATTCTTACCCTGTCGGATATCCTGAAATCAATACCGAAGTCCACCGGGACAGCGAATGCAGTTTGGGGGTAATCACCCATTCCATAAAGATTGGCGGAACGAAGATCTGTTTCATAAACGTAATTGCGCTGTATGACAACACTTTCATGAGCCCCAGGGGAGTTTTCGGGCATATCCCTGATGGTACCGTCTGACCAGTAATTATAAGGCTGGCCGTAATCATCGTAAAAGTCGCCTTTTGAATCAAACCGGAAGGATTCGACACCGGCAGAAACAAATGGTATAATCCATCTGTCACGTCTGATTAAATGAGCAAAAGAATATTCGGCATTAATTCCAAAATTAATTATTTCAGACCTGAAATTGAGATTCCTGGCAAGATCAATGTAACATCTTTCATTTCCCGAAAGATTTCCATACATCATGAAAAAGTTGAGCCTGTAGTACCTGCGGTTATCAATAAAAGTAGATACGTTAAACTTATACCCAGGTAGTGAGCCCAGAAAATTAGAATAAAAATCATTTACATCGCCCATGAACCTGAAAGATCCAACTCCAAATGCAAGAACCGGCTTATAAACCGGATCGGCAACCTCAACCTCTTCACGCAGCATGCGGTCAAACTCATCCTCCTCTTCAATCTGCCCGTGTATTGTCACAGGTATGATAAGTACTATAAATAAGCTGAGAATTAATACAGAGGGTCTCATGTGATAATATTTTTCAGATCGACGTACAGAGAAGTCCCGTCCGGCAAATATTACTAATTTTTTATTAAAATGTCATAACTCACAGTCTAAAAGGTCAAATATCGAAATCCCTTTCCATAATGATCACCTGTACCATTGATGATTAGCTATCATAAGCGCCTCCTGGACCGTGATCCTGCTCCCATTGTTATAGGCTGTAACAAATGCATCATCAATCCTGGTGGTACTCCATATATGTGTTCTGGAGTCCCTGGCAGATCTATAATCATAATAAGAACCAATAGAATATTTTATCCACCCTTCATGCCGTTCTGCACGAACATCTCCGGCAACATCAAAACTGCGGAAGTAGCTTTCAGGATCAACAGGCTGTTTTCCTGCAGCAAGCTGAACCCTGTAATAAACCCCTTCCTCAGCTTCCAGGGACTTACCAATGGCAATATCGGGCACGTTACCTGTACCGGTGTTTACCGGGTCATTCCCGGGGGTAGTATTCCTGACCTGAACAGAAGCAACTGCCGGTTGTGACGGCATCACCATATCAGGAGTTACTGAAGCGATAAGTTGTTCTTTTTCTTCGACATCCAGATCAATCAGATTGTTGCCGGTCTGCACAGTCTTACGCGTTGCTGTAATATTATTATCCATGAAGGAAAAGTCACCCTCAAGTTCCGGTATACCATCTGAAGGATATTCAGATATCAACCTGTAGGAAACAAGAAAGCTTTCTTCAATGGGTAAATAATCCCAGACAATTTGCGCCATATTGTCATCAAATGAGAACTCTCCTCCATAACTGTCAATTACTTCGGCAGTAAATCCGTCAGGAACAACTTCTTTCATTTTTGCAAAATGAACCAGCTCTCCCTTATTTACAAGAACATTCACAACAAAATCGTGATCAGGACCAGGTACAGGATCCTGTCTCAGAGCAAATACCCGTCCCCCGGGGTCGGCCGCCGGAGCAGGAGCAAGCAACCTGCGGGATGCTTCGTTAACGTCAACCAGGAGCCGTTCGTCAATACCAGGAGAAGGATTGATTGCCAGCATTTTCGATGGTGCACTGGACGACCGGCGCTGGTTATTGTCAATATAGCTGAAGGTACCGTCCAATACGAGATCGCCTTTTAACCTTTCATGAAACATAAGCTGGTAACGGATTGTCATCACATCATCATCAGGCAGATTAAGCCAGATCATGTTAATAGCATTGTCTTCAAATGAAAAGTTCATATTTGCAGGATACACTGGTGAAGCTGTTACCCCATGCGGCAGTTCCTGCCTGAACCGGGCAAATCCGTCTACCTGACTTTTATGGAGTTCAACCTCAACATCAACTACAGTACCCGCCTCAACCAGCTCGGGAGCATTGATATGAACATAAACATTGTTCTTTGTCATTGTGCTGAATGCATACAATGCAATGACAATCACAAACAGAATGTAATATCTCATTTTATGGGACCTTTCATGAATTGCCATAGTATAATAAATTCTTACTTTTTTCTTACAAACATCTCAATTTAATAAACCTGCGAACGATATTTGATCTCAGGGTCTGCAGGCATCACTCAGACTGTGTCTCTGAATGACCCGGGGATAAGGACATGAATGCCTCACAGCTACCTCTTTACAAGTGAAAGCACGCCCACCGCTGTGCCCGGAGCGCCATCCTTAAAGGATATAAATATATGATAAACCCCTGTACTTTGAATTTTAACATCGAAAAAAGAATAATATGTATCACTATCTTCAACATAATTTGTAGCTACCACACCTTGATTATCAAACAATTGTATAATGCCCTTTCCAGATGCACCTTCAGAAGTACATATGGATAACCTGTATTGTGTGTTCTTGTTAAGCACCATTGAATACCTTGCCACAGGGGCTTGCTGGCCAGGTACGGCAGCGGCATGTTCAACCTGGAAATCCTTCAGGTAAGTCGCATCACCCAGACCATCAACACAAATTTCAACCAGCTGGTCGGCAGTCTGGGAATGAGCTGTCACATTCAAAAATGCTATTACTGATATTAATAATAATTGTCTCATATGTTTAAAGAATTAACTTTTCGCGAATGGTTTCAGTAGCCTCTGTGAGTGCTCTTATCTGCTCTTCGGTAATATTTACTATACTCCGCTCATGCTGAATAATCATTAGCATACCATCCCGTTCTATTGCCTCAGGCTCTCCACGCTCATAAGTGATTGACACCTCGTCAAAAATCTTTTTGACTTTATCGAGTTCTTCGGAAAGACCAGCAAACTCAGGATGCACCCTGCCGTAATTCTGTAATATGATTATCAAATCATTCAGTATTATCTTCTGTTCTCCGATACGTTCAAACAACTCTTCACCAGGAAACGATTTAGCTACCTGGGTTAACAGGTACAATCCTTCAATCCAGACACCTGCAACCATTGCAGCACTGAGGTGCGCCCGTTGTTCTTGACGCAGGTAATTGTCCATACGGTTAAAGCTCTGTACCGAAATGAACATTAGAGAATCCAGATTTGACTGGGAGCTTGCCAGGCGGCGCAGGGTTGAAAAGTCAAAAAACTGCCCTACTCCCAATCCATCAGAAAGCCTTCTGATCGAAGTTAAATAATCAAGCACTGCCGTTGTTCGGTTATACATATTGAGATAGCCGAGGTCAGCCCCATAAACTCCAAGCATGAATGCCCTCCGGAAATTTGTATTGTAGTTATCCAGATTAGCCGTTGTGGCAAGATAACTATTTGAATAAGGAACATCCAGGTCCTTTATCAGGGAGGAAATCTCAACAATTGAAGAAACATTGGATATGATCCCCTCCATAACCTCTTCCGATATTTCGAGAGTTTGCGCATAGATAACCGAATCGGGTATCTCAAAATCCGTCCCCGGCCCGCTGTCCCTGCCCATCTGGCAGGATACCAGAAGAACGGGAACAACCAAAAATAACAATCCAATTTTAACCATGTTAACCCATTTTATTAATAAAAAAATCCGAATTAGTCTGTTTCTCTTTTCTGCACACCTTTGCTATTAAAAAGCTTCCCGGGCTTTATCTGCGAAAACCAATCCATGGTTCGTTTAAGGGCATCATAGTACAGGGTAACATACAGCAATGCCGTGAGAACCCATACAAAGGAAACATTAAAATAAAAAGTATCAATATAGATTCCCATAAAATACTTGTTCGGGGCATAAAAATGAGATCTGAAGTTCAACCATGATCCTGGAAGCGGATTCCGGTATATAGGATTTATCTGCTGTACAAGCTCATTCCTGTATTCCAGTATCTGGTTCTTTTCAAAAACCTTTTTTACAATATCCGACAGGCTCTCATTATAATATGAATCGCGCAT
>SLRB01000208.1 GCA_007131165.1 Bacteroidales bacterium
ATCCGTCAACCCTCGAACCGCCTTTGTATGCCCCGGGCATTACCATCCTGAACCCGAGCTTTGAAGAAGAAGACCGCTGGTGGATACCGACGCCGGGTTGGTTTGATTACGGAAATGCCTATCAGGAAGGTCCGTTTTTTACACCTTACGGCAGTGTCTGGGGAGTCGCTGAAGACGGTATGCATTGGCAGGCGATAGGGACGTGGACGCCGGACGTGGATTACCAGATCAGTCTTGTGACCGGCAAACGCCCCGGCTGGGGTGACGGCCAGACCCGCGTAGCGCTGTGGGCCGGTGGAACGGTGCCCGAGACGATGGAGCAAGGACGTCAGACCACACCGTCCGGTGTGGGGGCAACGCTGATTGCCGATCACGTCTTTCCGCCGGACGAAGATGGCGCCTATACCGAACATTCCATTATTATCAACACCGGAACAGGCTGGACCGAGGGCGATCCGCTGCATCTTGCGTTAACGCGCGCTCTGGACAGCGGAAGGGCGTACTTTGATATGATACGTGTCAACCTTCCGCGCGACCCCCGCAGCGCGTGGGGGCCGGTGCCGCATAACGGCCAGCGAAACATTTCAATTTCCGTGCCGCCGACGCTGGTCTGGCAGCAGGGCGTCGACCCGGCGACAAACTATGAACCGGATCCATCGGTGACGGGTTACCATATCTATTTTGGCAGCGATCAAGAGGCTGTCGGCTCCGGTGATGCGGCTGTTTATCTGGGCTATTACCCCGTGGGTCAGGAGAGCATTGAGGTGACCCAGACGCTGCGGGAATTTACAACCTATTACTGGCGCGTTGACCAGGAGATGGACGGTGAGGTCGTTACCGGCCCTGTGTGGCGTTTCACGACGGATCTGTCCAGCCGTCTGATTGCCCATTGGAAATTTGACGGCAATCTGAATGACGAGGTCGCGATGCTGACCGGCAACCCTGAAGGCGACTGGCCCGGGGCAATGGTCAGCGACGATCCCAATTATGCAGAGGGTATTGACGGCCAGGCGATCCGCTTTTATCGCGGAGACGGCAACTACCTGACCATTCCGGGAAGCGAAGAATTCTTTAACTTCTATTCCGAAGGCTTCACGGTCAACATCTGGTACAAACCGGATAGTTACGACGATGTCGATGGCTTTATGGGGCTGATTAGCAAACGCGCTGGCAATGACGGCTGGCAGATGTTTGACACCGCATTTTTCTACAGCGCAGGGCTGGAAGCACGGGTAGACACCACCAACATTAATCCCCCCGGGCGCTTGGATGATGGGGATTGGCACATGGCGACGCTGAGCTATGACGGCCCCAGCGGTGTGATGAGCGTGTACCTGGACGGTGCTTTATTCGGTTCTGCGGAACTGGAGGCATCCGAGGACAATGCCGCTGCGGTTGCGATGGGCGTTGCCACAAGTGCCGGGGCCTGGGAGTATGCCGGCTTGATCGATGATGTGCGGATCTTTAGCTATGCGCTGGAGCCGCTTGAGGTTGCATTGATGTACGTTGCGTTCGAAGAGGACAAACCGGTCTGTCTGGATCCTGACGACCCGGCGTTACGGTTTGACTTTACCGGCGACTGTAAAGTGGGCCTGGCTGACTTTGCGCTGATGGCGCAGTCCTGGATGGCTTGTAATCTGTATCCGGAATGCTTTTAATGCATCGCCCACGGACAAAAGTAATAATGAACAAACTTATATTCAAGTTTGTTTTAAACGATACCCTTTTTCGGGAGGCTATTAAGATGAAGAAGTTAATGTTAATTTTATTATTTGCCGTATCCGCAGCAGTGCTTCAAGCGGATATTATCAGTGTCAACTTTGCTCAAAATGAGGGCCAGTTTGTCTTGGCCGAAGAAGCGGCGGGACTGGCCGGCTATGAAGCCGAGAACTTTAACAATTTTAGCGGCGCCTCCGGGTCCGGTGAACTGGTTGATCAGTTTGGCAACACAACGCCAGCCTTTTTGACGTATACGTCGTCAAATATGTGGGGGGACGGCACGGCCGGCACAGACACCCCCGACGGGAAATTATCGAGCGGGTACCTGGATGACGGCGTGACCACGGCTCCTTATGGCGTTGACATTTCAGTGTCCGGCGTGCCCTACGCGCAGTATACTGTCATTGTGTATCACGCCACGGACGGGGCGGATGGATATGTGGACGTAACGGTGAACGGCCAGACGCAGAATTGCCCGACAACCGACAGGTGGGGTGAATTGGGCGAGTGGATTGAAGGCGTGAACTGCTTGGTATTTACCGGTGTGTCGGGCGAGTCGGTGGATATCCAGGTGCTTAATCGTGACGGCTCAATGCGCGGCTCCGTGGCGGGTTTTCAAATCGTCTATGAAGTCGATGCCTTTCGTACCTCTCATCCTGTGCCCGCGTTATGGTCGGATTGGATTCCGGCTGAAACAACGCTGGAATGGACAGGGCCGACCGCCTACGAGGCCTCAGATTACACGATTTACGCTGACCCCAACAGGCTGCTTGTCGAAGACGGGGACCCCGGCGTGTACTTCTTGGCCTCAACATTTGAGACCAGCCAGGCGGTCTCGCTGGAAAACGGAACAACGTACTACTGGCGTGTGGATGCGAGCGACCCGAATATCGGCGGCGATCCTGCCGTTTACCAGGGCCGTATCTGGTCCTTTACCACGGAGCCGGCGGAAGTTCTTTTGGATGAGAACCCCGTCAGTTTGACGGTGATGGCCGGCCAGACGGCAGAGTTCACACTGGCAGCGACGAATGCCCAGACGTACCAGTGGTATAAAGATGATGCACCGCTGAGCGATGGCGGCAACATCAGCGGCGCAACAACCGACACCCTGGTCATTGACGATGTGCAGTTGGCCGATGAGGGCTTTTACCATTGCGTTGTCTCTAACGAGGTGCCCAGCGAAGAAGTGACGTCGGCGGCCCGGTTGATGATTGGCCGCATGATCGCTCACTGGCCGTTGAACGGGACGCTTGAGGCGATCGTGAGCAATTCCGACGAGAACTGGGATGGGGTGTATGTGGACCCCAATGAGGCCAACCCGCCCGGCGTTGTGGAATATGTGGACGGCGCTGACGGCTCCCCGCAGGGCGCCGTTAAATTCAACGGCGAAGCCGTAGTCCAGATCCCCGACAGTGCCGAGTTCTTTAACTTCCATCCGCAGGGGCTGACCCTGACGGCCTGGGTGCTTGGGCCCTCTGCGGGCAACTGGCACCGACCGGTCAACAAAGGCGGCTCGTACGGAATCGTCCACCAGGAAGCCGGCTGGATCGATATGATTGTCGAAGGTGCGCCGTGGCAAAATGTCGTTCCGGCTGACAAGGCCGATGTGTGGCGTTTTGTAGCGATGACCTACGATCCAGAGAGCCAGCAGAGGACGGTGTACAGTGTTTATGATGACGGCGGTGTGGTTGAGCTGCTGCAGAGCAGTACGCTTAGCCAGACCACTGTGAACGCCGGAACCACCGATTTGATTATTGGCGGTGCGTCCGCGACAGATGCGGAGTTCAACTATCACGGCACCGTGGATGACGTGCGGATTTACAATTATCCGCTCGATTCTGAGCAGATTCTTCAGATTCACAGTGAAATCAATGATGAGAATGTCTGTGTGGAATTTCCTGCTCTGGACATTGCCGGGCCCGAAGGCGTCGGACCAGAGTATCGTGACTGTCGTGTGGATATCTATGACTTTGCGGCGATGGTTGAGACGTGGCTGAATTGCAATCTCGTGCCGGATTGCATCGAATAACATCAGAGTGTCTAAGCGGCTATTGATGAGCGGGGTTCATTTCAGGCCCTGCTCATCTTTCCCTGTTATCGGAACACCCAGGATGTGCGGCTGTAGATTTTTTTGGCGTAATGGAGTTTAGAAAAAAGGATTTCAACGTGAAAGATTCAAGACAGGTTGTTAAAAGCGGTTTTACGCTGGTCGAGTTGCTTGTGGTGATCGCGATCATTGCGATGCTGCTTTCGATTGTTCTGCCCTCGCTTCGCGCCGTTCGGCAACGCGCGCAGGAGATGGTCTGCCGCACTAATCTGCGGTCGCTGGTGCTGGGGGTGCGTATGTATGCGGAAACTCACGATGGCGATCTTTTCGGGTATTGGGCCTCTGGGGCATATAGCGGAGATTTATACCTTTCTCAGCTAGCCCAACAGATTGGCGACGTGGACCAGGTGCGTTATTGTCCTGAGACCACGATTGATGAAACAAGAACCTCCGCGAGCAGGGGCAACGCCAGGCAACCGTGGTCGTGGGTATTGGATGGTCGCGTGGAGTATGGTTCTTATGGAATGAACGGGTGGCTGTACAGTTATCCGCAGCATTTGAGCTGGATTGAATCTGAGGCCAATCTTCAACGCTTTGCGTATCCAACAACGACGGCGGCACGCAGCCCGCACAATGTTCCGGTATTTTCCGATGCCAACTGGGTGGATGCCTGGCCCAAGGACACCGATACGGTCCCGATCGCGCTGGATCTGGACGAAGGCGGCTTTGGTGCCGATGGCCCAGTAACCAACCATATGCGCCGGTTGATTCTCAACCGGCACCGCGGTACGGTGGGGATCGCGTTTTTGGATGGGCGCGTCTCCAGCGTTGAGCTTGAGCGGTTGTGGTCTTACAGGTGGCACCGTGAGTTTGTGACACGGGGTGAGGAGATGACCAGGACCGATGGATCGCCGATTTACAGAAGGTGATCTTCAATGCGATTTGATGGGGGTATGCAACACAATCCCACGAACCAGCAGGCGGTGACGAACGGGTGGGTGGGGCGTTGCGGCGATAGTCCATCTCCAGGCGCTGGGCATGGACCGGATGCCATGTATATTCTGGATAAGTCTTAGACGATGACAGAAAAACCGACAAGGCGAACAGTGCTCTCTATAAAAGACATTTTACGGCTTGAAGTGGCGCCGGCGCTGGGCTGTACAGAACCGGCGGCTGTAGCTCTCTGTACAGCACTGGCCGCGTCTGTGCTGAAAACCAAGCAGATCGAGTCGATCGAGGTGTGGCTTAGCCCGAGTATTTACAAAAACGCGTACGCGGTGGCTATTCCCGGCACCAACGGACAGGTGGGCATTGATCTTGCCGCGGCGCTGGGCGGGTACGGCGGACAGGCCGAGCTGAAACTTCAGGTGTTGAGCCCGATTGACCAAAAACATATCGACCAGGCACATCAGTTGATCCGGCAAAACCGGGTTGCGATTCATTTACTGAATGACCAAACAGGCATTTACATTCGTTCGATTGTCACCGGCAGCGGCGAAACGGCCGAGGCTATCATACGCGGTACACACGATAATCTTGTGTCGCTGAACTATAACGGGCAGCCGGTAACGGCTTGCGGCCTGCTGTCCGATATCGCCGAGACCCGCAATGACATTGAAGACCTTGAAACGTTTCTGCAGGGCAGTACCTTTGATCAATTGCTCGCTCTGGTGGAACAGATGGAGTATGAGGACTATGACTTTATCCGCGAAGGGATTGCCTGCAATCTGAAATTGGCCGAGCATGGTTTGCTTTATGGGTGCGGATTGGGAGTGGGCAAGATGCTGGATCGATTGTCGCGCGAGGGGTTGATCAGCAGGGATATGATCTTTTCGGCAAGGATGATGACCTCGGCAGCCTGTGATGCGAGGATGTCGGGAGCAAAGCTTCCGGCGATGAGTTCGGCCGGCAGCGGCAATCACGGTTTGACGGCTATTCTGCCTGTCTGGGCGGTCAGCCAATACCTTTCCTCGGTCGACGAAACTGCATTGGTTAAGGCCGTGGCGTTGAGCCATGTTGTGACCGGATATATCAAGGCTCACACGGGCCGGTTATCGGCAGTTTGCGGATGTTCTGTTGCTGCCGGAGCCGG
>SLRB01000303.1 GCA_007131165.1 Bacteroidales bacterium
CCATCAGCATAATATCCCGCCTCACCTGCACTGCTGTGAGATTAAGCATATCGGCAAGCTCATGCGAATAGATATGAGTTTTGCCTGCGGCAAGGCAGTTCAGGAGAATTCTCCTGTACTGACTGAGCCTTTCTATTGTTTTACCCGGTAACTTCATCATTTTTTTTGAAAATCCTATTTATATTCCTGAATTCCCGGGAAACTTCAGGGTGAATGTACTCCCCACTCCCGGTTTGCTGTTAACAGATATTTCTCCCTTGTAGAGGCGGGTAAGCCTTTTGACTATCGACAACCCCAGTCCGCTGCCGGTTATGTGCTTGGTCTTGTCGCTTTTGATCCGCACAAACTCCTGGAACAGTCTCGGTAATTCCTCCTCTGGAATGCCAATCCCGGTGTCGCTCACCGTTACATTAACCGTGTCATCCTCCCTTTTTATTATGCAGTCAACCTTCCCTCCCTCAATATTATACTTTATAGCATTAGATAAAAGATTGTTGAAAATTATCTCCATCTCTTCCCTGTCGGCTTCCATGATCACCTCACCGGGTGCATCGAAGTGTATCTTTACATCCTTTTGTATGGCGATAGGACCCATGGTGTCGATCGACAACCTGGCCACCTCAGTGAGGTTGACCGGAGCCACCTCTCTTTTTTTCTTACCCGATTCAATGCGGGTAAGATCAAGCAGGTCCATTATCAGGTTACGCATTCCCCTTACCCTGACAAGGGATCGCTCTATAATTTTGTTATAGGCATCAAGATCATTACCCGCCTGCCGTTCATCCATTATTCTCAGGTAACCCTCTATGGCATTAAGTGGCGCCTTTAGCTCATGCGACAAAACCGACAGGAACTGGAATCTTATCTGCTTCCCCTCCTTGTTAAGTTTACGGGTCATCCGCCTGAGAAAAATGTGCTTTGTAACACTCTCGATTGCAGACTTAAGCTCCTGGGGGGTAAAGGGCTTCGGAATGAAATCATGTGCGCCCTGGTTAGTTGCCTTTACCGCCAGCTCAAGCGAAGCATAGGATGTGATCATCAGCACTACGGTGTCGAGATTCTTTTTGTTAATATACTCGAGTACCTCAATACCCTGCATCCCCGGAAGTTTATTATCCAGCAATATAATGTCGGGTACTTTTTCGTCAATTATTGTTACAGCCTCCTCTCCTGTCGAAGTCTCCCTGACATCAAAGCCTATATTCTCATCCATAAATGGGAATCCCACGTTATACCGTGACAGGATCCTGGTTATGCCGGAACATATGCCCGGTTCGTCGTCAACGACCAGAACATTAAGTTTTTCCATTTTAAAGCTTTAGCAGTTTAACTATCTCCTTGTGAAGCTGGTCGGCCCTGATCCCCTTCTCTATATAAAGGTCGGCCTTTATCCATTTCCGCTCTTCCTCCGTACTTACACCGAATGTCATACCGGTTTCGGCCGTAACGGCTGTTGCAATGATTACGGGCACATCCGGGTATTTTCTTTTCAACTTGTAGGCAAGGATAAACCCGCTGTCATCCTTCTCCATCATCAGGTCAAGAATGGCCAGGTCGGGTTTCAGCGTTTCAAGCAGCTTTTCGGCTTCGGCCTGGCTTTCGGCTGTCACAACCCTGAAACCGAACTGCTCAATATGAAGCCTTGTCTGAAAGAGATAATCCTCATCATCATCGACCAGCAGGATAGTTTTCTTTTTATCGTCCATAATACCAATTGATTATAAGAATTAAACATTGTTTGCCGGCAATGTTACAATGAATTTTGTGCCTGTTTCTCCCTTGGCAGGGTCGGCATTAGATACCAGATTAATCTGCCCGTTATGCATTTTCACGATACCATACGTCGTCGCCAGCCCGAGTCCCGTACCCTTACCGATACCCTTCGTGGTATAAAAGGGCTCAAAGATTTTTTCCCTGTCCTCCTCCCTGATACCTGTACCGGTGTCGCTGATGTGAAACTCTACATTTTCATTGTTATCAGTTATTTCGACATGAAGCAGTCCCCCCTCAGGCATAGCCTCCACAGCATTCTTAAACAGGTTTGTGAGCGCCTGTATAACCTGCTCCGAATCGAGCTGTGCACTTTTTTGTTTCAGGCCATCAACATCAATCTCAACCCTGATATTGTCGGGAATTATCAGTGCATCGAGCGACTGCCTGACCAGCCTTTCAAGCTTCACCTCAGAGGGGTTTACCTGGTTCTTCCGGGCAAAATTGAGTAGCCCCCCAACTATCTTCTTGCACCTGTTAGCCTGCTCGACTATCAGCCTCAAATCAGCATACTCAGGCGAATTCTTAGGCACTTCTTCAAGCAGTATATTGCTGTACATTATAACGACACCCAGTGGATTATTCAGCTCATGGGCTATTCCTGCCGAAAGCTGGCCCATGCTTGCCATTTTCTCTGACTGCTTAAGGGCTTGCTGTACCGAAACCAGTTTTTCGTTGGTCACTGCCAGGTCATTTATGGAGTTGTGCAATTTATCGATAGTCATGGGGAGACACATTTCTATCTCCGCCAACCCCTCTATAATAGCAATTGCATGCTCCTCACAGGTTTCATAACCGCATGCACCGCAATTCAGGAAATCGCGAGTATCAACCTTGCCCATTTTCTCAAGCTCTTTTCTTATCTCCTCAACCGAGGGTGTCGGGAGGCGCTGATCATCGGCTTCAAAGCCGGTAGACATGTCAATGGTGCCGTAAACCTCTATGTTCTTATTCCATTCTTCATGATCACCGCGTCTGATTTTCTCCCTTACATAGTTGCTCACAAGCGATCTCCGTGCATAATGCCTCCCTCCTTCCGACATGCCGGGTCCCATTATGCACCCCTCGCAACAAAGAAGCTCCAGATGATGGTCGCTTATGAGCCCCGCTTCAAACTCCTTTACCGCTTCCTGGAAATCGGCCCTGCCCTCGGCTACAATTATATTGCCGTCAAATGCGCTGTCTTTTATATCTACCGTTTGCAATAACCCCCTGCTTATCGGGAATACCGCTCCCTTACCTGCCCACGGCGGATCAAAGTCCGACGGATCAACCCCTTTCTGGTCTATTTGCTTTTCTTTGAATATCTCCCTTAGCTCGGCAAAAGTGATCACCGCATCTATATCAGGGGATTCCTCTTTTTTTGCAACACATGGCCCCGTAAAGACAATCCTAACGTCATTTCCAAGTTTCTTCCTTACAACTCGCGACATTGCGACCATTGGCGACACTATGCCTGCCAGCGAAGGCACCAGTGCAGGATGGTATTTTTTTATATAATTGACAATTGCAGGACAATCTGAAGAAATAAACCTTTTGCCGCCCTTATTTTCAAGCAGTTTCTTGTACTCCAATGCAACCAGGTCGGCTCCGAACCCAACCTCAAAGACACCGTCAAACCCCAGTTTTCGCATCTTGCCAACAAACCTTCTGTAATCGCCGGTTTCTGTAAACTCCGCAGGAAAACTGGGGGCAACAATGGCAGCAACCCTGGCGGGCGACTCCAGCAACTCGGCAACCCTGCTTGCCGAGCGCCTGTAAACTTTAGCACCCTGGCTGCATACCCTGGTACAGTTACCACATCCTATACAACGCTCAATCAGCACCTCTGCCTGGCCGTTAATTATCTTTATGGCCTTGGCCGGACACTCTCTTACGCAGGTATAACAAACACGACATCTGTCCTTAAGTGTAATGAGAAGCTTGTTATGATCATCTCTCTTTTGCATGGCCAATATTTATAATGCTTTCAAATAAGCTTAACCTCAAGGTCAGAGGAGAACTTTCCGTTCCGAATACCTTGTATGGAAAAAAGACCGGCATTTCTTACTGCCTGGCCCGTCCTGAAACTCATGGTACAGGGCTGAAACTGCGGGACTTTTGTGGGAAAACCTTATTGTTTCCTTTTCATCAATTCCATACAGCGCCTTCATCCTGGCCCTGACTGCTGTATCGCCTGCCCCTATTGGCTGTCCGCCACCATTGACACATCCTCCCGCACAAGCCATTATCTCAACAAAATCATAATCTCCCTTACCTTCCCGTATCTCTTCAATTAACGGGAGGGCATTGGAAAGTCCGCTTACTGCTGCAAACCTGTAAACGTTTCTGCCTATTTTGACCCCGGCCTCCTTCCTGCCTTTGCTGCCGCGTAACTCCTGGTACTTGATTGAAGACGGATCTTTTGAACCGGTAATATGAGGCAGACTGCGGATTACAGCCTCGCTCATTCCCCCGGCAGCACCAAAAAGCCTGCCAGCTGAACTGGGAATACCATAAGGTTCGTCAGCAATCTCAGAGCCAATCTGGTTCATATCTATACCGTAAAGCCTTATGAGTTTGGCTAATTCCCTGGTAGTAAGTACAGAGTCGATATCTGAAAGCCCCTTGCGTGTCATTTCCTCCCTCTGGGCCTCAAACTTCTTGGCCGTACAAGGCGCTATAGCCACCGAGAATATGTTGCCGGGGTCAATATCCTCCTTCCCGGCATAAACAGTCTTAAGAATAGTTCCAAGTAACTGCTGTGGCGATTTGCATGTTGACATGTCTGGCAGCAGGTCAGGGAACCACTGTTCTGCAAATTTCACCCAGGCCGGACAGCTTCCGGAGACAAGCGGCATTTTTTCCTTTCTTTTTTTCCTTTCATGCACTTCGGCTGCCATCTCCACCGCAGCAAAATCGGCTGCACAGGATGTGTCAAATACCCTGTCAAACCCTATTTTCCTGAGCACCGCACTTATCAGTCCCCCGACCTCCTTGCCCGGTTTTACCCCAAACTCTTCAGCCAGCGTAACAGCGACTGAAGGAGCATACTGTACAATTACCGTCTTATCGGGATTATGGAGGGCATCCTCAAGCTCAGTAAGTGCATCTTTTTCGAACAATGCTCCTGTAGGGCATACCATGATACACTGCCCGCAGTTTATGCAACTTGAAAAATTCAGATCTTTGTCGCAGGCCGTTCCGATTATGGTTTTATTTCCCCTGTTCAGGAAATCTATTGCAAAGACCGTCATCCAATCCTCACAAACCCTGACACAGCGGCCACACAGTATGCACTTGGCGGGGTCGCGCACTATCGATGGACTTGAATGGTCAAGTTTGTAGTTGTTTTTCCTGCCCATTATGCGCCGCTCCCTGACGTTTAACTCTTCGGCAAGTGTCTGCAACTCACAATTCCCATTGCGAACACAATAAAGACAGTCATCGGGATGATTCGAAAGTAACAGTTCAACAATTGTTTTACGCGATTTTACAACCCGGGGGGAGTGCGTTTTTATTTTCATCCACTCGTTCACAGGATGGGAACATGAAGGTACAAGGCCATGCTTCCCCTCAACCTCCACTACGCACATCCTGCATGCCCCGGTCGGGGTAAAATCCTTCATGGAACATATGGCAGGTATCTTAATGCCGGCCGATTCCAATGCCGACATTATGGTTTCCCCCTTGCGTGCCTCGATTATCCTGTTGTTTACCTCTATCTTTACCAGCATTTCATTGCTTTGTTAAATGGGTACTATATGACAGATATGGCGCTGAATTTGCATACATCATAGCAGATCCCGCACCCGGTGCACTTCTCCTCAACTATGAAGAACGGATGATGCTTGGTACCGATTATTGCCGATACCGGGCATTTAGGAGCACACACAGTACAACCTGTACATTTGTCAACATCGATCCGGAACAACCTCAGCTCTTTACATACACCGGCACTGCATTTCCTGTCGAATATATGCTCTTCATAATCGTTCCTGAAATACCTCAGCGAGCTGATAACCGGGTTCGGTGCTTTCTGACCGAGTCCGCACAGCGAAGTATCCCTTATCACCTCTGCGAGGCTTTCCAGCTGCATCACACCCTTGAATCGTTCCAGCGTGTTATGGCCGTTTTCGTCAGCAGGCCGCCTGGTTATGTTTTCATACACCTCAAGCATCCTTCTTGTTCCTTCCCTGCAAGGAATGCATTTACCGCAGCTCTCCTTTTGTATAAAGTCCATAAAATACTTAACCGTGTCGATAATGCAGCATTCTTCATCAAGTACAACCATCCCCCCCGACCCCATGTAAACTCCCTCATTTTCAAGAGAGTTAAAATCGTAGGGAGTTTCAATATTGGCGTCTGTGAGGAATCCGCCGGAAGGACCTCCAATCTGTACAGCTTTGAATCCCATATTATCCGGAACTCCTTCCCCGGCCCCGAAAATGACCTCCTTTACACTTGTGCCGAGCGGTACTTCTATTATTCCCTGGTTTACAATACGACCCGATAACACCAGAACTTTTGTGCCCATGGCCGTTTCGCTCCCTATGGACCTGAACCAGTCGGGGCCCTTTTCAAAAATTGCAGGAATATTGGACAGGGTTTCCACATTGTTAACAACAGTAGGTTTGCCAAAAAGCCCGGAAACTGCAGGATATGGAGGTTTTGGCTGCGGCATGCCTCTTTTGCCTTCTATGCTGCTTATCATGGCTGTCTCCTCTCCGCAGACAAAAGCACCCGGCCCTTTTCTCATGGTTATTTCAATATTGAAGCCGCTGCCGAACACGTCATGTCCCAGCAAACCGTAGTCACGCGCCTGTCTTATTGCTTCCTCAAGCCTTTCAATAGCAGTGCTGTATTCGTTTCGGATATAGATGAATGCCTTTGAAGTACCTATCGCATAGGATGCAATCATAACCCCTTCCAGCAGGCGGTGAGGATCGCTCTCTATCATTGCCCTGTTGGCATATCCACCCGGGTCGCTTTCATTAGCATTGCAAAGAAGGTAACGCTGATCGGCAATCACGGTATGGGCAACCCTCCACTTCTTGCCGGTAAGGAAACCTCCTCCTCCCCTGCCCTGCAACCCGCTCCTCTCGACTAAGTCGCATACCTCTTCGTGGGTATAACTGCGAATGGTTTTCAGATATGACCTGTACCCACCAGTTGCGATGTACTCTTCGATGGAGAGGGGACTGATACGGCCCCAGTTCCTGAGCAGGTTCCTGTACTGAAGGGAAAAGAAAGGAAGTTCGTCAATAAACGGCACATCTTTCCATACTTCAAGTGAGGTATCACGGTGTTGCCCGAGTGCCTGGCCCTCGGGAATCATGCTGTTAAAAACACCATCAAGCACAAATGGCACATCTGCTGCGTAAACATTTCCGAAAGCCACCCTTGTCTTACCGGGCATCTGCACCTCAACAAGCGGCTCCATATTGCAGTATCCCGTCGAACCGGTTTCAACAACTTCGGCCTTTATGCCGCGGTCATCCAGGTATTTTCTGATCTCCTTAACGGTCTCCCCCGCACCTGAGATCAATCCACTACTACCCGTTCCAATAAAAACAACCGGATATTTAACCTTTTCACGCCTCACGTACCGGAGCACCTTGTCAACGTCAGAAGAAAGATCGGCCGATTCGTTAAGGAGTACATTATCTGTAAGATATTCTTTTGTAACAGGTATATGTGTACTTGCTTCCATAATTACTCCTCCTCTCCTTCTATGAACGAATTCAGAATACCCTTCACATCACCGGGAGCAACCCTTGTATGATACCTGTCGTTCACCCTGATGAGCGGCGACAGGTGGCAGGCTCCCATACATGCAGTATACTCCAGGCTGAACTTACCGTCCCTGGTGGTCTCGCCCGGTTTTAACCGCATTTTCTTTTCAAGCTCCTTACGCACGTCACCTGCTCCTGTCACGTGACATGAAGTTCCCTGGCACATGCACACATGATACTGCCCGGGTGGCTCAAACCTGAACTGGTTATAGAAGGTTGCAAGCCCGTATATCTTCCCGGAGGGCAGGTTGAGGTAACGCCCGACCTCAACTATCGACTGCTCAGACAAGTAACCTTCCTGATCCTGGATGTCCTGCAGTATTGGAATAAGGCTGTCGCGCGCACCTTTGGGATATTTCCGGAGAATATCATTAGTTTTACCATCCATCAGAATAAAACTTTACTCAAGTTGCTGATAAAAACCTTTTTGTAAAACACAATTTTACAAAAAATTATTGTTAAAATTTAAACATTGTTACCGGATTAACAATGTTTGTCAGCATGTTTTTATATAAAAAAAATAGTAATTTTGCTTACATATCAGGGCATTATTGCCTGAAAACAAGGAATATCATACCTGTAATGAAAGGAAGAACCGAAATAGTGATATGCCTCGGAAGCTCATGTTTTTCCAGGGGCAACAGGAAATGCCTGCAGATAATTGAAAAATATCTGAAAGAAAACAACCTGGAGGAAAAGTATTTTTTTCGCGGAAGCCGGTGTTTCAATATATGCGAGAAGGGCCCCATTCTCAAAATTGGCGACACTATTTTTGAAGGGGTCAAACCCGGGGAGGTAGCCGGAATTCTTAAACGATCGCTCCGGTAGCGGCCGGCTTCACTCCGGCCTGCACCATTTCAATTACCGGTAATAGCGGTTAAAGTTTCAAACACTTCAAACCTGACAACCAACAGACTATGGCCCTCATAAATATTGACAACAATAAGTGCAACCTCTCCTACTCCTGCGTAAGGATATGCCCGGTCAATGCCATTAAGGTAGAGGCACACCAGGATTACCCGGAGGTTATGCACAATGCCTGCATCGGTTGCGGGCACTGTCTTAAAGTCTGCTCCCCCGGCGCTATCAGCTACAGGGATTCCAAGGAGGAGACGAAGGCTCTGCTGGGATCTGACGGCAAGGTAGCTGCAATCTGCGGACCCAGTATTTCGGGTGAGTTTCATGATATAACCGACTACAGGAAATTTGTCGATATGATCAGGGCCCTGGGCTTTGATTATGTGCTGGAGGCCTCCTTTGGGGTCGACCTGGTATCTCTGCGCTACAAAGAGTTGTTCACCGGCTTCAGGGGGAAATACTACATTACTGCCAACTGTCCGGCAGTGGTTTCATACATTGAGAAGTTCCATCCCGAACTCACAGATAACCTCGCGCCTATAGTATCGCCAATGATAGCAACAGCCAGGGTTGCCCGCAGGAAATATGGTGACAACCTGAAAGTGGTCTATATAGGCCCCTGCATTGAAACAAAGAAGGAGGGTAAAAAGTACCGTGATGACGGACGTGTCGATTCGGTGCTCACCTTTGCCGAGCTCAGGGAGCTGTTTGCCGAATATGACATTACTGAGAAAAAGGTCGAATTCTCCGACTTTGACCCACCAATTGGATACAAGGGATCCCTCTACCCCATCAGTACCGGAATACTGGAAGCGGCAGGCATTGACCAGAGCCTGCTTGACGGCAACGTGATAACCGCAGAAGGCCGCAACAGCATGCTCGAAGCAGTTAACCAGTTTGAAAAGCATATAGACAACATAAAAAAGCATTTCAACCTCTTCTATAACGAAGGCTGCATAATGGGGCCGGGCACGTCGCACAGGGGCGAAAAGTTCAGGCGTCACGCCCTGGTAATTGATTACGCTAAAAAGAGACTGAAAAGCTTTGACCGTGAAAGATGGGATAAGGATATTGATGAGTTCAGAAAGCTTGACCTGTCACGTAATTTCAAAAAAGATGATCAGAGGCTGCCCTATCCTGACGAGGATAAGATACAGGAGATCCTGCAGGTAATAGGTAAAGAGAACAATGTAGACGAGATAGGCTGTGCATCCTGTGGCTACACTTCCTGCAGGGACTTTGCAGTAGCTGTGGCACGGGGACTGGCAAAAACGGAGATGTGCCTCACATTCACCCTTAAAAACAGGCACGACTACATCAAAACCCTAAGAGAAACAAATCAGAAGCTGGCCGAAACCCAGGAAGCGCTTAAGAAATCCGAAAAAAATGCCCGGCGTGACCAGCAACTTGCAAGGGAATCATTTGAAACCACACGTACAATGCTTGAGAAGCTTCCCTCAAGTGTGGTACTGGTCGATCATGAACTGAAGGTTATCCAGGCAAACAAAAGCTTTATCAACATGCTGGATGAAGAAGCCAGGATGATCGAAGATGTTATCCCCGGACTGGAGGGAGCCGATCTTAAAACGCTGCTGCCCTATAACTTCTATAACCTCTTTTCTTACGTACTTAACCAGGACGACAATATACTGAACCGCGATGTCCACTTCAACAATGTTCTTTATAACGTCTCGATATTCACTATAAGGAAGAAAAAGGTGGTCGGCGCTGTTATAAGAGACCTGTACGTACCTGAAGTAAGAAAGGAAGAAGTTATTAAAAGAGTTACCGATGTAATAGACAAAAAACTCGAACTGGTGCAAAAGATAGGTTTTCTCCTGGGTGAAGGTGCATCGGAAACTGAGGCTATGCTCAACAGCATAATAGAGTCCTACAAAATGCCTGAAAAACCTGAGAAAGATGGAGAATAGCTTCTATGTTGAAGTTGGTTACCAGCAGAAGAATCATGGCAAAGAGCGAATCTGCGGCGATGTCTTCCTTTCTCAAAGGATAAAGGAAGAGAACAGGGTAGTTGCCGTTTTATCTGATGGCATGGGGCACGGAGTCAAGGCCAATATACTTGCAACCCTCACAGCATCCATGGCCATTAACTTTACCCGCGAACATAAGGACGTTACCCGGATAGCCGAAATAATAATGAACACGCTACCGGTCTGCAGCCAGCGAAAAATCAGCTACTCTACCTTTACAGCGGTAGACATTGGAATGAATGATCAAACCAGTATCCTTGAATATGACAACCCCGGCAGCTTCATCATGAGGGGTGGCGAACCGCTGGATGCCGAATGGAACTGCGTTATACTCAGCTCAGAAAAAAACAAGGGTAAAGAGATCAAAAGCTGCCACTTCAATCCCCGCAAGGAAGACCGTATCATAATATGCTCAGACGGCATTACACAGTCGGGTATGGGATCAGAAAAATACCCTTTTGGCTGGGGCTGGGATAACGTGCAGGATTTCATAAAGGGCATCATTGAACAGCAGCCGGATATTTCGGCACAAAAGCTGGCCTCCCGCATACTCAACACAGCATACAAAAATGACAATTATAATGCCCAGGACGACACCTCCTGCGCGGTAATCTATTTCCGCGAACCCAGGAAGCTTTTGCTCTGCAGCGGCCCGCCTTTCGAAAACGAAAACGATGCGAAACTGGCAGACATCGTTAAGGAGTATCCCGGCAAAAAGATCCTGTCGGGCGGAACCACAGGCGACATAGTTGCGCGGGAACTCGGGCTGGAAATTAAAGACACCTTCGAATTTACCGATCCCGACCTGCCTCCGGATTCGCGAATGGAAGGGATTGACCTTGTTACTGAAGGCATCCTTACACTCAGCAAGGTTTCCAAGATACTTAACGAGCACAATCAGAACTGGGTACCCGGCAAAGGCCCGGCCGACAGGATAGTGAGCCTGCTGCTGGAAAGCGACGAAATAAAGATAATCATAGGTACCCGCATCAACGTAGCCCACCAGGACCCCAACCTGCCGGTAGAGCTGGAGATCAGGCGTACCGTGCTAAAACGTATAGCACGCAAGTTAGAGGAGAAGTTCCTGAAGGAGGTTACAGTCGAATACATCTGATCTTAATCTGCTTAAGTTCATTGTAGTGTTTTTTTTAAAGATCTTTTCCCTTCCGGGGATGTGAGCGGCATGCAGGCCTCACGGTATACCAATTGTCAGTCGTACAGGGCTGCATACTCCCAGGTATTGCCGGTTACCTTTATGGTTGTGAAAGAACAGGTTCTTGCAATGAGCTGCCTCAATATCCTTCCAGTACATGGAGGCCTCTTCTACGGTCGGGACAGGCGGGTGCTCGTAATAGTCGAACGATATACCGAGTTCCCCGAGGGTTTTATACAAATCAGGATCTCCTCTTAAATGCATGGGGACAAAGTTAATTTACGGTTTTATTAATACCATATACTCACAAACGCTTTGTTTAACCTGTAAAATTAATATATTTGTGGCACGATTTTAAAAATTGTGTCACAATGGCCTTAACACGATTTGGAGTCAGCCTTGACGAAGAGGTTCTTAAGGATCTGGACGAATTTGTCGTTGAGAACAGTTTCCCCAACCGGTCTCGGGCAATCCGCTACCTTGTTGAAAAGAGCCTTGTGGAGAAAAAATGGCAGTGCAATAACGTTGTAGCCGGAGCGATAGTCCTGCTTTATGACCGGCAGAAAAAAGATCTGACAATTAAGCTGAAAGATATCATGCATGAAAACAGTGAACTGATTCTTTCATCACAGCATTTTCAACTGAACCAGGACAACTGTCTTGAAATAGTTGCAGTAAAGGGAAAAGCAAAAAAACTGACACTACTGGCTGATAAACTGACAGGGAACAAAGGCATTATACATGGTAAACTTATCATGAGCAGGGTTGAATAGATCATAGTCTCCAGACCAAAACACTTTAAAAATGAGAAAAACAGGAACGATAATATTTTCATTTGCAGCCGCATTATTTCTCTTCACATCAAATTACTCTTTTTCGCAACAGTCAGACTTTATATCAGAATTAGACACACTGGAGATAGAAGAGATAGTTGTTTCCGGCACCAGGGTTGAAGTGGCCAGGAGAAATGTTCCCGTAACACTATCGCTGGTGTCGAGAGAGCAGATAGAACTGAGCAATGAATCGGCTGTACTCCCGGTATTAAGTCACCGAATCCCCGGAATGTTCGTGACAGAGAGGGGCGTAACGGGATTTGGAGTGGCTTCCGGGTCGGCGGGACAGATAAGCATGCGGGGAGTTGGGGGAACAGGACCAAATACCGAAGTGCTTGTTCTGATTGACGGCCATCCACAGTACCAGGGCATCTTCGCGCACCCTTTTCCTGATGCCTATGTCTCCTCCGATGTAGAACGCGTTGAGGTGATCAGGGGGCCTGCATCAATTCTCTACGGATCAAATGCAATGGCCGGCGCTATCAACATAATCACCCGGCAGCAAACAAAAGAGGGTTTTTCTGGTAATGCCAGGGTATCCTACGGCTCTCACAATACCCAGAAATATATGGCCAGCGGGGGGTTCAAAGAGGGAAGGTTCAATATTTTTGCCTCTGTAAACCATGACCGGACCGACGGACACCGCGACACCTCCGAATTCAGGATAGTGAACGGCTTTATCAAGGCCGGGTATGAAATTAATGACAATATCAACATTACCGGCGATTTCAGCGTGGCCGACTTTAACTCACAGGATCCGGGAACCATATATAACCCTGCCTATTTCGGCATCGACATTATGCGGGCAAAGGCATCACTTTCAGTTAAAAACCGTTATGACAGGGTTGAAGGGGGATTGATAGCATTCTATAATTTCGGAGACCATGATTTTACCGATGGATGGATTTCACGCGACTACCACGCCGGAGTGAGCCTTTACCAGGGTGTCAGTCTGTTTCCTGGCAACAGGCTGACCGTTGGGGCCGACTACAAAAACGTGGGTGGCATTGCGAACAGCGGAGTTCCGGGCGCGGCCGACAAATGGCACGATGTAACCGACGTTGCCGGTTATACATACATGCAACAGACACTTTTTGAAAGGCTGGTATTGAGTGCGGGACTGCGCCTGGAGAACAACTCGCTGTTCGGACTTGAAACGGTACCCCAGGCTGGTTTCTCGTTCCAAGTAACAGACAAAGCCACGCTTAAAGGCTCAGCATCGAAGGGGTTCAGAAGCCCGACACTGATGGAGCTGTACCTGTTTGCTCCCAATCCCGGACTGAAGCCTGAAAGGTTATTCAACTACGAACTGGGTATCGGGCGTGAATGCAGTTTTTCAAGGACCAGGGCCGAACTTACCGTTTTCCTGATTGAGGGAGAAAATGTGATCGAAGTGAGGCCGAACGAAAACCCTCCCCCCCCAATGATCCGTCAGAACGTGGGAACATTTTCAAACAAGGGGTTTGAGCTTGAGGTAAGCTGGATTGCCAGCCGCGAGCTAAGGTTCTCTTCCAACTACAGCTTTATAGACACCGATAAACCCAGGCTGGCATCTCCGAGGCACCAGTTCTTTGCCGATGCCACCTACAACCGGGGAAACATACGGCTGAACACATCGGTGCAGCAGATTTCAGGGCTTTATACGCTGGTAACCGGACCCGGTATTCAAAAAGAGAGCTACACACTGGTAAACCTCATGTTCTCCTACCGGTTTACCCAAAATATAGAGGCGTTCCTGTCAGGCAGGAACCTCCTTGACCAGGGTTATACCATCAATTATGGTTACCCGATGCCGGGTATAACATTCTTTTCAGGTATCAACCTCAGGTTATGATATCCATACCCCTGTCATATCCCGGTATATTCTCTGCTGAGATCCCATAGCCTGCGGGCAGCGTCATCATCAAGGGCTGCCCGCGAGGGCTTTTTCCTCTTCTTTTTAACCCAGTATCCTCCTGTTTCACCATCAGGTTCTGTTCCTGTTGCAAGGAATATTGTTGTTTCAGCGCCTTTTCGGGGACTTGCCATGAAGATCCCTGCAACAGGCCGTATGAATGGTATGATTTTATCAAAAAGGTTCGTCGCCACAACGCCGGGATGTAGGCAGTTGACCGTTATTCCATCTTTTTCAACCAAAGGGGCAAGGTGACGGGTAAAAAGGATATTGGCCAGCTTAGACTGGCTGTAGGATCGTAGACTGCTGTAGCTATTCCTGAACTCAGGATCATCAAAGTTGAAACCGGTATAGCGGTGGGCCTCCGAAGCCACGTTAACAATCCGTGAAGGCGCCCCTGCCTTCAGCCGGCCAAGCAGAAGGTGCGTAAGTAGGAACGGTGCCAGGTGGTTCACGCCGAAATTCATCTCAATACCGTCTTTCGTTGTATTGAACCTTTTTTCCCAAATCCCGGCATTGTTTACAAGGATATGAAGGCAGTCAAAACGTTGTTTGAATTCATCGGTAAAATTCCTTATAGAATCAAATGATGCAAGATCGCATTCCATCAATACAATTTCTGTATTTCCGGTCCTGCCGGATATCTCCTTTTTTACATCTTCACCCTTTTTTAAATTTCTTACCGGTAAAACAACAGTTGCACCGGCGGCTGCCAGCGCCAGTGCTGTCTCTTTCCCTATTCCCGAGGTAGCGCCGGTAATTACAGCTATTTTATTGGCGAGCCTGTTACCAGGTTCAATGTTGTGCATAAGCTTTCTTTTTGTACAAATATTAAACTGAAACTATCCGGGTCAAAAAACCGGCAAACAACACGAATGTTAATTCAAAAACAAATTTTATTAACCACACAACATAGCATGGTAAATACCTGGAACCCGGAATAATATAAGCGGCATAAAGCCGCTTATATTGTATACTGATACTGGCCTGATATGAAAATAGTGCCGGATGTCTGTCCTACTCCGTTCCCTCACCTGCCTGCATCCGGTTATAGCGTTCCATATATCTTTCGAACTGGCGACGGTGACGGTCCTCCATATTAACGGTCCGGCCTTTAATGAAAACCTGCTCAATAACAGTCGACAATTCAAGGATATTGCCGTCGGCAACGATAAGTGAAGCATCCTTGCCAACCTCAACCGACCCCATTCTGTCTTCAATACCTAATATTCTTGCCGGATACAGGGTGATGGTTTTCACAGCCTCCTCAAGAGGAAGCCCGAATGCAACCGCCGAAGAGGGATGATGCGCAAGTCTCATTGCATATGCAGGAGCAAAATCTCCGGCGATACAGTATTCGATGCCGGCATCATACAACATACGAGGCAGGGTATAACTCCTGTCATACTCCTCCCACTGCCGGGAAGGACCGCCGATAACAGGCGATACAATAACCGGGATGTTCTTCTCTTTCAGTTGAGGCAAAACATATCCTGCATCCCTGCCACCAACAAGAACCATTCTGACATTTTCTTTTTCAGCCCAGTTGATAGCGGACTGGATTTGCCGGATTTCGTTCGCATTTATATGAACAGGTACCTCCCCGCTCAGAACAGGTATCATAGCTTCCCACCGTACATCCCTGTTATGGTGAGGCACGCTCTGCTCACCTGCTGCCTCTATAGCCTGCTTGTACCTCCTGGCAGCACTGAAAGCTTCAGACAGCTCCTTCAGGGTATTATCCCTTACCCTTGCATTTGTCATAGTGGGCCAGTTAATAATCATGGCAACAGGCGCCTTGTATACCATCTCCTCCCAGTTCCAGCCGTCGGTCAGCATAGCTGCCGAAAGCCCGGAAATGATACCCCCGGTAGGTGAAGCAACTGCCACGGCAATACCATGTGTGCGAGCAATGGGAATATGATCGCTTTCAGCATGAAAGGCAACCTGGGCACGCACATTGGGATTGATGTTACCGTGCTCAGAAAGGTCGACAGTTTCAGCCAGCCGGCTGATCTCTGACAGGCCGAGCGATGAACGGGCATGTATCAATGCAGGAAACACATATTTACCGGTAACATCTACTATTTCGGCTCCATCAGGGATCGTGGCATCAATCCCCACAGCGGTAATTATCCCGTTTTCAAAGACAACGGTTCCTCCTGTTATTGTTTCACCCGAAACAGTGACTATGGTGCCTCCCTTCAGAGCTACGGGGGCAGCCTGGTGCATTGCCGGCATCTGGGCATTCAGCCCGGGCAGAGCTGCAAAAAATGAAATAAGTATTATTGTGGTTAATAGAACTCTTTTTGTATCCATTTGTCAATTATTTAAGATGATCAATATTTAATTGGATCCTGATGTACGGCCGGCCGTCTGCCCCCCTGATCCCTGGTTGTCGGCTGCAGCAGCTGCTGCTTTCTGGATCAGGGCTGCCCTCTCCCGGCGTACCTCCTCCCTCAGAAGCATATCCTGTTCCCTGTCAAAATATTTACGGCCGTCAACCCAGGTTTGCTCGGCATGTGTGAACCCCGACAGAGGGTGTCCGCTCCATATAACAAAATCGGCATGCTTGCCCGGTTCGAGCGATCCTACCAGTTCGTCTGCGCCGATCATTCTGGCCGGATTTATTGTAATCAGATCCATTGCAGTAATTTCATCTATCCCGGTTGCAACCATCTTACCTGCTTCCCAGTTCATGCGTGTTGACAACTGTGTATTATCAGAATGCAGGGCAGTAAGCACCCCCTGGTCAAGCAAGATTCTGGAATTATAAAGTATCCCGTCAGCTGCCTCTACCTTGAATGAACTCCAGTCTGTCCACACTATAGCCCCTGCACCATGATCACGCAATATATCGGCAATCTTATATCCCTCAACAGTATGTTCAAATGTAGCTATCCGGAAACCCATATCTTCAGCCAGGCGCATCAACATCTGCATCTCATCCTGCCGGTATGCATGTGCATGGATGATCCTTTCTCCCCTCAATACTTCAGCCATCGCTTCAAGCTGCAGATCTTTCCTGGGTGGAATACCGGCCTGTTCACTCTCCCATCTTTCCCACCTTTCCATATAATCTTTTGCAGCCTGAAAGGCATCGCGAATTATCTGTTCGGCACCCATCCTGGTATTTGGATACTGGTTGGTGTTACGTACCACATTTTCACCAAGAGCAAGTTTCAGCCCGGGTTTTGCCCCTTCCAGCAACAGTTCGCCGGGAAGTGCACCCCACCTCATCTTGATCACCGCATCCTGTCCCCCCACCGGGTTGGCCGAGCCGTGCAAAAGATTGGCTGTGGTCATCCCGCCTGCAAGCAGCCGGTAGACCCAAATATTATCGGGCTCAATAACGTCAGTGATCCTGGTTTCCGGGGTCATGTTGTTCCCAACTTCATTAACGCCGCCCCGGATACTGCTATGAAGATGAGGATCAACCAATCCGGGAGTTACATGCTTACCTGCAGCATCAATAACTACCGCACCCCGGGGTATATCCAGTGAATGCCCAACCTCAACTATCCTGCCCTGCCTGATATGCATATCAGCATTTTCAAGTCTGCCCTGTGGCCCCTGTGTCCAGACGGTTGCATTCCTCACCACCACATTACCGGGCATTTCGGGAAGTTCTTCAAACCCGAATTCCATTGAAGGGTAAAGCATCCTGCCTTCCGACATACGAGAGGGCCGGCTGTCATTGTCATTTCGGCTTTCTTCATAATCGGATATCCTGACTGCCTTCCAGTTAAAGAACTCACCGCCCGGCATTTCACCTATGCCATAAAGCTCTTTTTCAGCAATCGCAGCGGAGAGCCTTACGATACCGTCAACACCTATTGAATCGCCTCGAAAACCAATGTTTACCCTATGGCTATCACTCCGTACCCTTAGCATGTCTGTACTTGTATCCTCTTTGCTCAGTTTACCCCTGAGCCTGGTTTCCGTACCGCTTATTTCCATCTCCATCGCTCCTATCCCGTCAAGCTCTGCCTGCCATTTTCCCCTGATATCGGCTTTATCTGTTGCGGTAACTTCATAGGGGCTTCCATCAACCCATACCTGCTCGACTTTGGCCTGCCTCTCAAAGATATTACCGTCGGTTACGATAAAGCTGGCAACTTTGCCACTCTCAAGCGAGCCATAATGTTGTTCAATCCCGAGGAGGAGCGCCGGGGTAAGGGTCAGTGCCTCAAGGGCAGCATCCTGATCCAGACCTCTCTCTACAGCAATCCTCAGTTTTTCAAGAAATGAAGTGTTGTTGCCCAGGCCTGAACCGGTAAGAGCGATCCTGATACCGGCATCGCTGAGCCTGCCCGGGTTTTCGGGGGCAAAATCCCAGTGCCTCAAATCTTCGAGCGAGATATTCATTGCAGATTCCGGACTCTCTACATCAGGTGTATCAGGGAAGTTAAGCGGAAGTATTACAGGAACCCCTGCATCTTTTATTACATCAAGCCGGCGATACTCATAACCACTACCTCTCGCCCACAGATTAAGTCCGAATTCACCGGCTATTGACAAAGCTCTCATAAAACCTATCTCATCACCTGTATCAAATACTATGGGTTGCAAGCCGTTGCCGGCAGGAACAAGTGAACCAAGTGCAAGATTCAATTCCGGCCGTTCCAGTCCGCCTCCACCTGCCGCATAGGCAGCATGTGCATTTTCGTACCACTGAACATCGTAAAATGTCTGCCTGATAAGCGATATGACCCCCATCAGGGAAGTCGGATATCTTCCCCCAAGTCCGCGCGACCTTTCAAAGCTCATAGCCTGTGTAACATCAGGCTTAACTACAAGTTTTGTATGGTCATCCTCACCCAGGGCAACAAGGGCGCTCATGCCCCTGAATATTCCAGCAGGTGGAACGGTATTTGCAAGGACAAATCCGTTTGAACGGTACCTGGCGACTTTATCCTCATCAAAGGTATAAGCCGACGAGGCATCAAACCATGAGCGTACCTGGGGGTTCCAGTGAACTGCACCCGAATGCGACGGCTGGGCGGCAGAAGGAGCCAGAAGCTGAGCTGCAATTTCAGCATATTCAGCCGGTATATTAAGTGCCCGTAACTGCTGCCTGTCAGCCTCGTCAGGGTCGGGAATGCCAATTTCTGCCCAAAGATCGATAAAGCCGGGATAAATGGTTTTGCCTTCAAGGTTCATTATCCAGGCATCAGCCGGGGGCCGAATACCAGATCCAACATCTTCAATAACGCCGTTACGCACAACCAGTGTCCCGTTTTCAACAATATTTCCGGGAGATATTACAACTGTGGCATTTGTAATGGCATAAACGGAGGGAGTATTATCCCTTAGCCCTTCAGCCGGAAGTGTCTGCCCACCGGCTGTTTTGAAATTGAAAAAAACAAATGTAATTAACAGATAAACTAACCGCTTCATCAGCAAAATATTAAGTTTAAAAATAAA
>SLRB01000225.1 GCA_007131165.1 Bacteroidales bacterium
ATAAAACACGGGGTTTACGAAAGCACCGGAACGGTAACAATCAGCATGAAGTGCCGTATAGAAGGCGACATGCTTGCCATATGCATCTCAAACGATTTTGACAGCGGGAGCCCGGCAAGGAGCGGGGCCGGCATAGGCCTTAAGAATGTGCGTGAAAGGCTGAGGCTTGTTTACGGAAGGGATGACCTTTTGCTTTCGCGGAAGGAGAGGGAGCAGTTTATAATAAACCTGTTTATTCCAAATGATGAAAATAAAAGCGCTGATAGTTGAGGACGAGGAGCTGGGAAGAAAGATACTCAGGGAATACCTGAAAAGCTTTCCTGAAATTGAAGTTGCCGGTGAATATGCCGATGGTTTCTCAGGACTCAGGGCGATAAGGGAGCAGAAACCCGGCCTGGTTTTTCTTGATGTGCAGATGCCAAAGCTGACCGGCTTTGAGATGCTTGAGCTTCTTGACGAGATGCCCTGTATCATATTTACCACTGCTTATGATCATTATGCACTGAGGGCTTTTGAGATAAATGCTGTTGATTATCTGCTGAAGCCCTTTTCAGAGGAGAGGTTCAGGGAAGCTGTGGAAAAAGCTATTGACAGACTGAAGACAGACAAAAGGGTTGGGTATGCCGGACTGAAAGAACACGTTGATAAAACTACGGGTACCATCTCCCGGGTAGTGGTTAAGACTAAAGGAGAGATCAGGGTTATCCCTGTTCCGGAGATTATTTTCCTGGAAGCCCAGGATGATTATGTTATGATCTATGCGAATTCTGGAAATTATTTAAAGCAGAAGACCATGAAGTATTTTGACGACCACCTGCCAAAGGACGAGTTTGTCAGGGTACACAGGTCATATATAATCAGGACCGATAAGATCATAAGGCTTGAACCCTACGGAAAAAATTCTTGGATGGTTGTTTTAAAAGGTTCGTATAAGGTGCCGGTCAGCCGTCCGGGTTATACCCTGCTGAAGAGAGTTCTGGATATTTAGGTCGGCATAATTTCAATGCCCGATGTTTTTTTACACTCTTTTATTCAATTCCGGCTACCTGATCAGATGAAGCAAACTGAACCATCTTCGGTTATCTGAGTAAACCTGTTTTAACTTTAGCCCGGTTAGCCCGGAAATTTTCCGTGCATCGCAGGAAGTGAACTTACGCGAATTCTCGGTATGTATAGTATCGCCTTTCTCCATGTGGACGTGGTGAGCGAGATATGGTGAGGCAATATCCATTTCCTCCGTGGCCTTCAGGTGCATCTCGATCCTTCTCTCCGCCTTATTGTAAAACGCAAGATGGTCGAAAAGCCGGGGATCGAAGTTAGTTTTTGCATACCCGTTTACAACATTTAAAATGTTTCTGTTAAATGCTGCAGTAACTTTTTGCGAATCGTTATAGGCATCTTCCAGTACCTTTACATCCTTTACCATATCCAGTCCGAGCAGCATCTGATCACCCTCCCGCATCTCACTGCTGATATTCAAAAGGAAGCGCGATGTCTGCAATGGGTCCAGGTTTCCGATAGTGCTTCCGAAAAAGCAGATAAGCTTCCGGTTTTCACCGGGAATATCACCAATACACTTCAGAAAATCGGCGAGCATACCGTGCATTGATATCTCAGGGTATTTCTGCGAAAGCGTTTCGGCTGACTTGATGATTGCCGCACGGCTGACATCTACCGGAATATAACTGATTGTCTCCCTCCTTTCAGCAGGTATAGCATTAAACAGAATTGAAATCTTGGAGCAATCGCCGCTTCCCAGCTCAACAATGTCTGCATTTTCAAGATCTCCGGTTATGGCATAAGCGTTCTCCCTTAAAATTGCCTTTTCGGTCCGCGTCGGATAATATTCCGGTAACCGTGTAATCTCCTCAAATAGTACAGAACCGGTACCGTCATAGAAGAACCTGCTCGGGATATAAGGGGGTATCGAATTTATCCCCTGAATTATTTCTGCTACAGCCTCTTCGCTGTTCGGCGGGGGCAGGCAGTTGCTGAGAGTGATCATTTTCTCAGGGGCAATCAGTATGTCTGTGTTCTCCATTCTGATTATGTTTTAGATGGTCATTTTCTGCCAGGCTGATCAGCAAGTCCGGTGGGGACACCCGTTTCGAAAGGATTTTCAGGATCATGGCTCCATTCGAACCAGCCACCGTCATAGACCGATACCCTGGGCCATCCCATCAGCCATGCGCTGAACCAGGCCTCGCTTCCGCGCCAGCCTGTCCCGCAATAAAAGGCAAGGTGCTTGTCGGGAGTGATCCCGCTGGCCCTCCATATAGCCGCTACCTCATTAAATTCCCTTATGGTATGGTCAAAATTCCGGTAGTTTTCCATGTGGTAGGCATCGGAACCGCAATCTGCAAAAACTGCACCCGGTATCCTCCCCTTAGGTTCAATATAATTGTAACCGCTCACCTGGCCAA
The DNA here is from genome assembly GCA_007131165.1 of Bacteroidales bacterium. Classification (GTDB taxonomy): domain Bacteria; phylum Bacteroidota; class Bacteroidia; order Bacteroidales; family PUMT01; genus PXAP01. Next base: position 2,424 of record SLRB01000225.1, read on the forward strand.
TGTACTCCGGCCAGGATCTGACACACACCAGTTCACTGTCAGGCGATATAAGCATCTCCTTTGCCCGGGGTGTGTCAACTGCCAGTTCCGGCCACCCCGGAATTAAAGCACCAAATTCCCCGGCAGGTTGTTTTGGTTCGTCGGTAAAGGAAATCTCATACCCGGCATCGGTCCACGACTGGAACCCTCCGTTAAGCACCCTTACATCCTTTACTCCCGCATACATCATTATAAGTGCACACCTTATGGCTCCTATGTCACCTGCAGCACTACCCGGGAAAGGGTCATTATTATCAGGGTGCATAAATTTGCCATACATTATCACGGTGGTATCTGAAGTTATTCCATGTCTCTCAAGTGCACTTTTCAGCTCCGCCGGTGATCGCCTGTTCCATGTTTCGGGCGCCTCAAGTTCAAGTGTATCAATATCTATGGCACCCGGTATATGTCCGCTCAGGTAAGCGTCGCGATTCCTGTAATGTGCATGGACTACGCGAAATTTATCGTTGTCGTAATGCGGCGGTCTGCCACCTGAAATAAGGCTGCTGAGCCATCCGGCAGGAACAAGATGGCTGTACCTTTCCAGCTTCCGCACCGGCAATGAAGGATAAGTCGTCCATTGATCATTAAAATGATAATAGACACTGACTTTGCCATAACCTGACTTCAAAAAACGTGCGGCTACGGCATCAGTTTCATCCTTGTTGTAACCGTAAATGATAATATCATGCTCAGGTAAGATCTGCTTGAGCCTTACCATCTCGATCCAGTCAATATAATTTGTCCACTTGTAAGGAAGGCTCCTGGCCCCGCTGATATGGCCTCCGCGGGGTTCATTGTTCAGCCGCCAGCCATTATAGGCATCCACAGGTCTTACATCAATTATTATTTTAAGCGGGTTATAAAGGGCTTGTTTTAATTCTTCAGTTGAAATTATTTTTATCGTGTCAATCACTTTTAATATTTTTCTGACGCCTAAAGAGATTAATTATTCATAAAGATAACTATACAATATCAGACCAGCATATTATCCGGAATATCTTTAGTGATATCATCATAATTTTTTTTCAATTTGCCTGTTGCCTCTCCGGGCTCTATAACTCTTATTCTCGCCATCTGCTTTCCGTTGCTTTATCAATTCAAATTATTATATGGGTGCCGTAAAATCCACAAATGTTTTTAGCTTGTGGGATGTATGGCACAAAAAGGTTTAATCTCGGGAAAAAGTATTCTTGCTGACAGTTTCGGGTTACTCCCTTATACAGCGCACCGAGTATCCGTTACCCTTTGGTGAGTGGCTCCTGAAAACGCTGCCGGATCCTGCGTGTATTGACCTGTGCAGTGCATTTGCCGAGGATGAAGCGCATGAGGTCCACCAGCGTCCAGTGCGACCCTCGTGGAAGAAGAAGCCTCCCGATGCCGACGTAGTCTTCCCCGAAAGGGAATGAACCCTTACTCCCCCTGGCAGTGCATCGAAGCCTGTATCATTTGCGGCATCAGGATTTGCACCGTCCCACTCACTCGTGCCGGCTGCCTTCATCCTGCCACCGGCATTGACAGCAAGGTGCCTGTTTACCTTTGTCCACTCTTCATCTGATGGTACACGCCACCCGGCAGGGCAGAGCTTACCGGTATTGACGGCATGCCAGTTGTACAGTCCCCCGTATTTTTTGCCAAAGGAATCTTTGTCATTGCCGTACCAGCTGTAGGCCCCGTTTCTGTTGGTTGCCCAGGCAGGGTTGTCTGCACCCGGGTTCTCAATGGGGGTGCCGTCGCTGTACCTGGTGGTCCTGAGGTTTTCAGCCATCCACTCCTGGTTGCCGATCATGACCGTACGGTATATGTTACCATCGGCATCGGTTACCGACCCGGCTCCCGTACCGGTATCACTGCTGTCCTCTTTCATGCAGCCCGACATGGAGGCTGTCAGTGTGGCTGCAATAGCTGCAAGCAATAAGAACGAACGATATGAAGCATGGCTCATGGCGGTATGGATTTGGGTCATATTATCCCGGTAAATTTAAAATTAATTTATAAAATATGTAAATTGCCTGCATAACAAACAATTTTTGTTAACCCGAATATTAAATGCTATGGGACTATCCGGTAGTACACCAGCCTCCAGAACAATAGAAGATATTTTAAAAATCACAAAAACAGTTATTTACAGGCATGTTGCGCTACCGGGCTTCTGGTTCAGAAAACCCCGGACCGGGAAACTGAATTTCAAGGTTCTGATATTGCTTTTTCTGATGACTTTTATTGCTTCCTGTTCTGGTGCCGGAAAAGCCGACCTTGTTCTGCACAATGCCGCCATTTATACAGTGGATGATGATATGCCATGGGCAGGAGCGCTGGTGATTACCGGGAATACGATAACGGCCGTGGTTAATGAGCTGAGGGAGGCGGAAAAGTACATTGGAAATGATACCAGGGTGATCGATCTGGGTGGCGCATTTGTCACTCCCGGAATGATTGACGGGCATGTGCACTTTAACAGGGCAGGAGCGTTGATTAACGATGCAAACCTGATGACTGTATCTGATAAGAACGGGTTGAGGGAGGAGATAGCAAGGGTGGTTGACATACTTGATAACGGTGAGTGGATCACAGAGGGATTATGGGGTGCCTATGAACAATGGGCACTGGGAGATGCCGGGCAGGAGAGGGGCAGTGCAGTTGAGCCATGGAGGCCGCATCGTGGTATGATAGATGACTTAACCCCCGGAAACCCGGTTTTCCTCTGCAGGTTCGATTACCGCGAATGGCTGGCGAATGAGGAAGCACTAAAAATTGCCGGCCTCCTTGAACAGCCTGTGGAAGGAATGGTACTGGATGATGATGGCAGTCCGACAGGAATAGTGCTCAGAGGCACTCCGGCTTTTGACCGGATAAGGCAATCGATAGGCCCCAAGTCGCATCAGCGGATGATGGATGAGAACAGGGCTGCCCTGCAGGCCCTCAGTGAGGCGGGTATTGTTGAGGTGCACGATATATCGGCACCGGCCCAGGAGAGGCGGTTTGCCGAGTTGTATGACAATGGTGAGCTTACATGCCGGGTATGGCTGAGGCCTGACCTCTCGAGAGGGAAGGAGCTGGGCAGTGATGGTTTTGCCATGGGCCTGCATCCGGCAACGCGCCAGGAAAACAGAATGCTGCGATTTGGTGCTCTGAAAGGCTATATTGACGGTATCATGGGTACTCACGGGGCCCTCTTTTTTGAGCCTTATGACGATCAGCCCGGTAATTACGGGCACTGGCGGCCTCATACAAGCGACTGCCCGGATCTTCAGGAGGGGAATATGGAGAAGATGTACGGGCTTATAGTGGAGGGGCTTGAGGCCGGTTTCGTGCCAAACATCCACG
>SLRB01000172.1 GCA_007131165.1 Bacteroidales bacterium
ATGAAAAGAGAGAGCCTGAGTTACAAGTTAAGCTACAAAGCCCTGATAGTACTGATGGGTTTGTTCGTATTTTCTTTTACATCCTGTGAAGATGACAATGATACCGGACCTGAAGACACAAGGCCTGAAACGGTTGTCGATATTGTAACAGGAAGTGATGATCATACTACACTGGCTGCAGCTGTAGCTGCTGCAGGTCTTGTTGAAACGCTCCAGGGTATGGGGCCTTTCACGGTATTTGCACCGACCGATGCTGCTTTTGATGCACTGCCCGATGGTACAGTGGAATCGCTTCTCGATGATCCGTCAGGGGCATTGACCGACATTTTGCTCTACCATGTTGCTGCAACCAAAGCTATGTCTGGTTCGCTGAGTAGCGGAATGAAGGTGCCTACTGTATTTGGAGATGAGCTAACCGTAAGCATTACCCAGGAAGGGGTTTTTATTAATGATGCAAAGGTTACCGTAGCCGACGTTGAGGCCAAAAACGGGGTTGTACACGTTATTGATGCCGTACTGATTCCTGAAAAGTACCAGGAGGAGCCAATGCCTGCAACAGTTGTAGACATTGTTGTTGGCAGCGATGATCATACCACACTTGCTGCAGCTGTTGAGGCAGCCGGGTTGGTTGATGCTCTTTCGGGAGCGGGCCCCTTCACTGTGTTTGCACCGACCGATGCCGCTTTTGATGCATTGCCGGATGGAACAGTGGAAGCTCTTCTTGATGATCCCTCAGGAGATCTGACTGATATACTGCTTTACCACGTGGTAGCAGCAAAAGCCATGTCGGGCGATCTTTCCGATGGCGATGTTTTTGAGACCCTTTTTGAGGGCAACAATATAACAGTGTCGATAACCAACGGCAACGTGTTCATTAACGACGCACAGGTTACCGTTGCTGATATTGAGGCTGAGAATGGTATTGTACATGTAATCGATGCTGTTCTGATACCAGAAGCTCCGATGCCTGCCACAGTAGTTGATATCGTTGTTGGCAGCGATGATCATACCACACTTGCTGCAGCTGTTGAGGCAGCCGGGTTGGTTGATGCTCTTTCAGGAGCCGGTCCCTTCACGGTATTTGCACCGACCGATGCTGCTTTTGATGCACTGCCCGACGGCACTGTAGAGTCTCTGCTTGAAGATCCCACCGGCGATCTTGCCGACATCCTGAAGTATCATGTTGTTGGCGCAAAAGCCATGTCGGGCGATCTTTCAGACGGCGATGAGTTTGAGACCCTTTTCGAGGGCAACAATATAACAGTATCGATAACCAACGGCAACGTGTTCATTAACGATGCACAGGTTACCGTTGCTGATATTGAGGCTGAGAATGGAGTTGTACATGTAATCGATGCTGTTTTACTGCCCTGACCGGGCAAACCGGAATAATCCGGATCAAACCCTGCACCCCGGTGCAGGGTTTTTTTGTAGCCGGCGGCGGGCTGCGGCTACCATGTAACCCGCATCAGCCTTTACCCAAGAATTATTCCTACTATAGTCGCCGACATCAGAGCTGCCAGGGTGCCGCCAAGCAATGCACGTATGCCGAATTGTGACAGTAAAACCCTTTTACCCGGGGCCAGCGATCCTATTCCGCCTATCTGGATCCCGATACTCGCGAAATTTGCAAAGCCGCAGAGCATATAGGTGGCAATGATTATTGATTTCGGGTCGGCAAAAGCTCCGGCTTCTTTAAGCTGGGCGAGGCTTACATATCCTATGAATTCTGTCATGATCACCTTTTCTCCAAGCAGCCTTCCCAGCAGGGTTATATCAGGCAGGCTCACCCCAATGAGCCACATTACTGGTGCAAATGTGTAGCCAAGGATGAACTGCAATGAAAGCCTGTCATACTGCCCGCCTGTCAGATTGCTTATAACTGCGTTGAGTGATGTCCAGTCACCTATCTTTCCAACTATGAAATTGAACATAGCAATGAAAGAGATGAAAACCAGCAGCATGGCGGCTACATTAACAGCCAGCCTCAGCCCCTCGCCAGTACCTTTGGAGATTGCATCCAGAATATTGCTGCCTATACGGTCTTTTGACACCTCCATGGTCTTGTCTATCTTTTCGGTTTGAGGAACCAGTATCTTTGATATGACAACAGCCCCCGGGGCAGCCATTATTGAGGCGGCCAGCAGGTGCCTTGCAAAAACAAGCCTCTGGACGGGGTCATCACCTCCCAGAAAGCTTATATAGGCGGCAAGTACGCCACCTGCCATGGTTGCCATGCCTCCGGTCATAACCAGCAGTATTTCCGATCGGGTCATCTTTTCAAGGTACGCTTTTATCATCAGCGGCGATTCGGTTTGCCCGAGAAAGATATTACCCGCAACAGAGAGGCTTTCTGCTCCGGAAATGCGCAGGGCTTTTGTCATGAGCCATGCAAGCGCGTAAACAATTTTCTGGATGACCCCAAGGTAAAAGAGAAGGCTGGTAAGAGCAGAGAAAAAGATGATAGTGGGGAGGACCTGGAAGGCGAAAAGATATCCGTATGTTGAAGTGTCGAGAAAACCTTCGAAAAGAAAATCGGTCCCCGCCCTGGCGAAATCAAGCATGACTACAAATATCCTGCCCAGAAACTCAAAGATGGTATGGACAAGGGGTATCTGCAGGATACTGAACGCCAGTAAAAGCTGAATGGCCAGTCCGGTACCCACCACTTTCCATGAAACTGCCTTCCTGTCGGTTGAGAATAACCAGGCAATGCCGATAAGCACAAGCATACCGAATAGTCCGCGTAAAAGGCTGACAAAGCTGAAACCCAGATCATCCGGGGGAGGCAGGTCGACATTATGGCCTGCTGACCGTGGTTCAGATACTCCGTTCGCGGGTATCACATTTTGACTTTCGGGGTCATCACTGTGCACTGCTGCTCTGTCATCTTCATCGTGGTTTCCGGCATCCGGCAGATAATTTGCCATGACCGGAGATATTTCTCCGGATGCAGTTACCGCAAATACGGCTTCTCCGGGCAGCAAAAAGAGGAATGCTGCCGCAACAATGAAAAAAGTTCTTTGCATATCAGATTGATTTACGATTTTTTGTTCCGGCGGTTGATCTCATCCCTTATGTCTGATGCCCTTTCGTAATTCTCATTCTTTATGGCATCCTGCAGCATCTCTTTAAGCTCGCTCAGGCTGAAATCATGTAATTCGTCACCGGGCTTCCTGGTTCCTGCAGATGGATCGGAAAATATACCCGCTGACGTGGGCTTGCTTTCTTTTGTTTCAGGCTCAATGTCTATTACAATACCCGATTTGGACAGGATATCTTCTGTGGTATATATGGAACAGCGAAACCTGAGTGCCAGGGCAATGGCATCGCTGGTGCGCGCATCGACGGTCATCTGTTTTTCTCCGTCATCACAAATAAGCTTCGAATAAAATACTCCCTCTTCCAGTTTATATATATTGATCTCAACAATTGAGATCCCGAATGCAGAGGCAAAGCTCAGAAACAGGTCATGAGTAAGCGGACGCGGTGGTTTAAGTCCCTCAAGCTGAATAGCTATGGCCTGGGCTTCAAAGCCTCCTATTATGATAGGGATGCGCCGTTCGCCATCCTCTTCGGCCAGTACAAGGGCATATGCACCTGATTGCGTCTGGCTGTAGGATATACCAAGTACGTTCAGCTTGATTTTGTCCATAAATAATTATCTGACAGCAGATTATGTCAATAAGCCAAAAATAGCCGTTACCTTCAACTGTTTTATATCGATTGTAAATTTAACAATCAATTTATAAAAGCAAAAGCCTTTTACTTATTTACAGGGAAAATTGCAGTGACTTCCGTTTAGCCCCGGGCTTACCAAAAATATTGCAGGTAAAAGTTTGTATTTCAGTTAAACTTTTTTACTTTTGCACTCCATTAATTATAATCACAGTAATATATCATACAATGTATGCAATAGTAGATATAGCAGGGCAGCAGTTTAAGGTGGAAAAGGAAAACAAGCTCTATGTTAACCGTCTTGAAGGTGAAGAGGGAGCAGAGATAGATTTCGATAAGGTTCTGCTTATTGACAATGACGGTAAGGTAAAGATAGGAACACCCAATGTCAAGAATGCCGTTGTCAAGGCAAAGATACTGTCACACCTCAAGGGTGACAAGGTGCTGGTTTTCAAGAAAAAGAGAAGAAAAGGCTATCAGAAGCTCAACGGGCACCGCCAGCTGCTTACCCGTATACAGATTGAAGATATTGTTACAAATTAATAAAATTCTACAGAAATGGCTCATAAGAAGGGAGTTGGAAGTTCAAGGAACGGCCGCGAATCAGAAAGTAAAAGGTTGGGGGTAAAAATATTCGGTGGCGAAAACTGCAAAGCCGGCAACATAATAATCCGGCAAAGGGGTACCAGGCATCATCCCGGACTGAATGTCGGCATGGGCAAGGATCATACTCTTTTTGCACTTGTTGACGGTAAGGTGGTCTTCAAAAGGAGCAAAGGCAACAAGTCATTTGTTTCTGTGGAGCCTGTGTCCTGATCTGAGGATTTGCCACTTTGGGAACAATCTCCTGAAAAACTGCGATCCCGGCGGGACGGAGTTATCAGGGGATTTTTTTATTTTTGACATACTGATATGCACTGTCAACGGTCACATGCCTTACCCTTTTAATCTGCCCTTAATTGGCGGGATGATTACAGATACCGGGAGGTAACAGACCGGAACCTCAAAATAAATGATATGTTATCTGTAAAAACTATTACCGAAAACCCTCAACTGGTTGCAGAGCGCCTTAAAGTCAAAAATTTTGAAGCCGGCAACTTGATAGACGAGATAATCGTTGTTGATTCAAAGCGCAGAAAGCTCAAAGCTTCTCTTGATTCAAGCCAGGCTGAATCCAACAGGTTAAGTAAGCAGATCGGCATATATTTCAGGGAGGGTAAAAAAGAAGAGGCTGATAAGGCAAAAGAGGACACCGCAACACTCAAGCAGCAGATCAGGCAACTTGGCAGCAAACTGGCACAGGCTGAAAGAACCTTGAAGGATCTGGTTGAGCAGTTACCAAACATACCTCATGAATCTGTTCCGCCCGGGACTACTCCCGGCGACAATTTACTTGTCAGGGAGGGAGGGACAATGCCCGATCTTCAAAAAGATGCCCTTCCTCACTGGGAGCTTGCCCGCAGATATGAAATAATCGATTTTGAGCTCGGAAACAAAATTACAGGCGCAGGATTCCCGGTTTATACAGGAAAGGGGGCAAGGCTTCAGCGTGCGCTGATAAACTTTTTCCTTGACGAGGCAGTTGATGCCGGTTATAGTGAAATAATGCCCCCTGTACTTGTTAACGAAGATTCAGCTTATGGTACCGGGCAGTTACCTGACAAGGAGGGACAGATGTACCATGTAGGCGAAGATAACCTTTACCTCATACCTACGGCAGAGGTGCCTCTCACCAATATCTTCCGTAACGAAATAATTCCTGCAGGAGAGCTTCCGCGAAAGCTGACATCATATACCCCCTGTTTCAGAAGGGAGGCCGGGTCATACGGAAAGGATGTACGGGGACTTAACAGGTTGCATCAGTTCGATAAGGTCGAGATTGTTGAGATATCCCATCCTGGCAGCTCCTACGAGCGGCTTGAGTCCATGACCGGTTATATAGAGTCGCTTGTAATAAAGCTTGGGTTGCCTTACAGGATAATGCTCCTTTGTGGCGGCGATATGAGCTTCCATTCATCGAAGACCTATGACTTCGAGGTTTTTTCAGCTGCCCAGAAGAGGTGGCTGGAGGTAAGCTCAGTTTC
>SLRB01000080.1 GCA_007131165.1 Bacteroidales bacterium
AAGAAGAAAGAGCATTCTCTGGCGGCATTGTTTTCGCCATCAGAGGCATGAACTGCATTTTCCCTCATCGAAATTCCGAAGATTTTCCTGATTGTTCCCGGGTCTGCTTCTGTGGGATCGGTATTTCCTACAATTTTACGCAATTCGGGAACTGCATTCTCTTTTTCAAGCAAAGCTACTATGACTGGTCCCGATGACATCATGTCTACCAGTGGTTCAAAAAAATATTTCCCACTGTGCTCCTGATAAAACTCTTCGGTATGCTCTCTGGTAAGCCTGACCATTTTTAATGCCGCAATCCGGAAGCCTGCTTCGCAAAGCATTGAAAGTATTGCACCCGCTTTATTATCTCGCACCGCATGGGGTTTGATTATTGTGAGTGTCTGGTTGGGGTTCATTTTATTTCAGGTTATGCAATTAACATATATCATAAATCTAAAATATATAATAATGTTCACCGCTTTATAAATTTCTTTCAAAAAGGTGTATTTTCGCATTGTCACAAAAGGTAGTGAATATTGATAAAAGTAATAAAAATTTGAATACCGGCAATTACAACAAGTTTTGCGAAACAGTAAACGCCAGATTGACCCGGGCAAAAAAAATTGTTATACTGAGCCACGTTAATCCCGATGGCGATGCCGTGGGGTCATCACTTGCCCTCTGCCATTTTTTTGCAAATGCGGGCTACAGCAGTGATGTAGTATTTCCAAATGAATACCCCGATTTCCTGAAATGGATGCCTGGTAGCAGAGATACGGTTATTCACAGTAGAAGAAAGAAACTGGCAGAGAAGATTGTAATGGAGGCAGACCTTCTGTTTATGCTGGATTTCAATACAAGTGACCGTGCCGGGAAATTAGCAGAACTTATTAAGGAAGCGTCTGCTTTCAAAGTCATTATTGACCACCATCCCAACCCGGATGGTTTTGCAGATGCAATCCTCTCCAATACAAAAGCAAGCTCAACTGCAGAACTTCTTTACCGGTATATGGAGCTTAGCGGAGGTAATGATTATATCGACTCGAGGGTGTCTGAATGCATATATGCCGGGATAATGTCAGATACCGGATCGTTCAGTTATAACTCATCGGAACCTGAAACCTACCGTGTGTTATCGGAGCTGCTCAAAAATGGGATCGACAAAGATGCCATCTATTCAAACGTGTATGACAATTACTCAGAAAACAGGATGAGGTTACTGGGTTTCTGTCTTGACAAAAAACTGGTTGTTCTACATGAATATGGGGCGGCATACATGAGCCTGAGCCTTTCTGAAAAAGAAAACCATAAATATATAAGAGGGGATGCTGAAGGTTTTGTAAATTATCCTTTGTCAATCAAAGGAATTGATTTCGCTGCGTTTTTCATGGAAAATGATGATCACGTCAAGTTATCATTCCGTTCAAAGGGGGCATTCGATACTAACAAGTTTGCTTCTGAAAATTTCGATGGCGGTGGACATCTTAATGCATCAGGAGGAGAATCAAAACTCAGTCTCAAGGATACAATAAACAAGTTTATTTCGGTGTTACCAAAATATAAAACAGGCAGGTTGCCGGATAAATAGCCTGATATGGGAGTTAAAATAGAAAATGCTTTATCAATTCTGCCGGTATTAATACTGCTGCTTTTTTCATGCAGCAGTGGCAGGACAGGGGAGGAACAAGAAAAGATAATCATAAGCCGCGAAGATATGGTGCGGGCAAACCAGTTTCTATCTGGTAAAGACATGGATCTTATAAGAGCATATGTAAACCGCAGAAACTGGGACATAGAATTTACAGGCACCGGCCTTGGCTATCAGATTTATCATCACGGTACCGGTAAAGAAGTTGTAAGGGGAGCAGATATTACAATTGAATTTGTTACAAGCCTCCTTAATGGCAGGGTTTGCTACTCTTCAGAAGAAGAGGGCCCCAAAACATTCAGGGTTGGACAGGGAGGAGTTGAGGCGGGACTTGAGGAGGGTGTTCTGATGTTGCGCGAAGGCGACAGGGCAAGGTTTGTACTACCGCCATTTATGGCTCACGGACTTATAGGCGATCAGGACAGGATACCTCCGAGGGCCGTGGTAATTTATGAGGTGGAAGTTATTGGTGTAAACACAAGATAGATCTTTTCGGAAGGTTTCCTTTCTAAATTTTTATCAGGCAAAAATGACAACAGACAAATCAACTGGTTCTTTTTTTCTGGCCATTACAATAGTGGCCAAGATCCTTTTGTTTTCGGCAAGTTGTACAATGAGCCATAATTACCCGGGTTTTACCAAAACAGATTCAGGGATATATTACAGGCTTAATGTAATTGGCGAGGGTGAGCGGACCCCGTCTCCAGGCGATTTTATAACAGTTGATATAAAGTACAGCACTGTTGACGATTCAGTTTTTTTTAGAGCGCGTCGTAAATTCATGCTTGAGAAACCCGGTTTCCTGGGATCTGTTGAGGAATGCTTTGGTATGCTGCATTCGGGCGATGAAGCAGATTTTATTATTGATGCAAATAGTTTTTTTACGGTTACCCTCGACTCCTCCCTGCCGGGATTCATTGAAAAAGGGGATCCTGTAATGATATCGGTTAAAATGCTTGATATACAGACCATGCAATCTTATTATGAGGAAAGGGAGGCATTTATGGCCTGGCTTGAAGATTTCGGGAAGTATGAAAAGCGACTGCTGGAGAATTATATTATAAACAATAAGCTTGACATTGAACCCGATAGTCACGGCTTATACTTTTTGCAATTGCGCGAAGGCACCGGGCAAGGTATTAATGCAGGCGACATGGTTGAATTACATTATGAGGGCAGGTTTATTAATGGCAGATATTTTGATTCAACATATAACAGAGGTGAAACTTTCCGTTTTATTTACGGCCACGAATGGCAATTATTAAAAGGCCTTGAAAAGGCTGTCGGGCAAATGAGCGAAGGAGAAAAGGCGCTTGTTTTTTTGCCCTCTGAGCTGGCCTATGGAAATCATGGGTCTTCTACTGGTATTGTGCCCCCTTATACTTCCCTTATATACGAAATTGAAATTGTAAGGGTAAATTAGGAAAAAGGCATGTTTTTTGATGTAGAAAAAAGATTTGTGTTCAATTTGCGTTTCCCGGCAGCAAAATAGTATTTTTGAACAATCTTTTTTAATGTTTTCAGGCAATGTTTATAAAGTAAATAACTTAATAATAAAGAAATGCGAAAAACAAAAATTACCACCACGATGATCCTGATCCTGTTTGCAGGACTGGTTTTAAGCAGTTGCAACAAAGAAGACAGCAGGATAGAAGAGGAGAGGGTATTGCTGGAGCAATACCTTGAAGAAATGGGCTATACAAATATCGATCCGACAGGCAGTGGCCTTTACTTTGTCGAAAAACAGGAGGGTACAGGGGATTATCCTGAGGTAACCGACTTCGTTAATATTGAGTTTGTAGCCAGGCTTGTTGACGGAACAATGTTTGAAACAAGTGACAGAAACCTTGCAGTTCAGAATAATATTGACCGGGATGACAAACTTTATGGCCCTGCAAAGTTCAAACTTGAACATCTTGGCATTCAGGGACTGAGAGAGGGTCTCATGATGTTAAAAGAAGGCGGATCTGCAAGGATAATCATTCCTTCAAACCTGGGTTTCGGAGCAGCCGACCTTGGCATTGTGCCACCTTATTCAACACTCATATATGATGTCGACCTGATTGATGTTATAAGCAACCCTGCCGAGCATGAGAGAAACCTGCTCGATAAGTATCTCGATGATAACGAAATAGATGTAGCACCAACCTCGAGCGGACTATATTATGTTGAAGAAGAGAGAGGTGAAGGAAACCTTCCCGGAGACAATAAGGAAGTGACCTTGCAATACAAGGGATCTCTTCTTGATGGAAGGGTTTTTGATCAGAGTACGGCTGCGAATCCCCTGGTTGTAAACACCTCGTCTACTGGTATTATACCAGGGTTTATTGAAGGTATCAGAATGATGAGGAAGGGTGCCAAGGCAAGACTGATCATCCCCTGGGATATCGGATATGGAGCTGAAGGCTCGGCCGAAGGTATAATACCTCCCTATTCGACACTGGTTTTTGAAGTCGAGGTCCTTGAAATAAACTGACAACCAGTAGTACCGGTTAGTAAAATAATATAAATAACTATTACAGCCTTATTATGTTTAGGACTATTGCCACCGGGATGTTATTCCCGGTACTTTACCTTATGATGTTTACATCATGTGATGACGGGAGTTCCGATCTGCAGAAGGAAAAAGAGATGCGTCTTCTGAGGCAATACCTGGAAGCAAATAACATAACCGTTGAACCTGAAAAAAGCGGACTTTATTTTATCTCCTCAAAAGAAGGTAGCGGCCCGAAACCATCCAACAGCGACTGGGTTATAATTGAATATACTGCCCGTACAATAAACGAGAGGATCTTTGATACGACAGACGAAGAAACAGCAGTCCGGAACAATATTCATTCACAATCAGTCATATATGGCGACCGTCGGACCCCATTGCAGGCTTTTGCAGTTGCAGGTTTAAAAGAGGGCCTCCAGATTATGCATGAGGGAGGCAAAGCAACATTGATAATTCCCAGCCACCTTGGCTATGGAAGTTCGGGGTCTGGCAGGATAGGCCCTTATACGACGCTTGTTTACGATGTAGAACTGCTGAAGGTAATAAACGATCCTGCCGTCTATGAGCAGAATCTTATTAATGATTATATCCTTAAATATGCCGATTCGACTCACCTTTCGGTTGAGAAAAAGGAAAGTGGATTGTATTTTATCGAGCTTGCCGCAGGAACAGGTGAAGATAATCCCGAAGATGACGATATAGTAGAGGTATTTTACAGGGGAACGCTTACTGACGGGCGTGAATTTGACACGAATATAGGAAGATCAGCGTTTAAATTTACAATCGGCGCAGAACAGGCAATTCCCGGATTTGAGGAGGGAGTCAGGCTTATTAAAACTGAAGGAAGAGCCAGGATTGTCGTGCCTTCTGAGTTAGGATACGGTGCACAGGGTTCAGGTGAAAAGATTGTTGGTTATACACCGCTTGTTTTCGAAATAGAACTTGCAGATATTCAGAATCCCTAATAGCTTAATGTGCCTGCATAATGAATATTGCAGGGCGTTTGTTAATATCGGGTATCTCTTTGCCCCATCTGTCAACAGTACGTGTTGAGATATATTCTTCCGGCAATGTTATGTCACATGCTATACATAACCTTGTTGCCGGATGGCATACCGATAATATGCTCTCAACCATTTTCATGTTGCGAAAGGGAGTTTCCATGAATATATGTGAACGGTTATTGATAACAGAATCATTTTCAATCTTTCTCAACGCTTTATGTCTGTCGGCAGGTTTGACAGGCAGGTATCCGTGAAACACGAATGACTGGCCGTTCAGCCCCGATGCCATCAGAGCCAGCATGATGGATGAAGGGCCTGTTACAGGAACCACTTTTATCCCTGCCTCATGAGCCATTGCAACTATTACTGAACCAGGGTCAGCAACACATGGAATTCCTGCTTCTGAAATTAGTCCGATATCATCACCTGCTATAGCCGGTGATAAGAAACCGGCAATGTCTTCCTCCCTGGTATGCTTATTCAGAATGCTGAACCGGATTTCATCAAAACGAAAAGGTATTCCGGCTTTTCTAAGGAACCTCCTTGCTGTTCTTATATCTTCAACAATATAGTATCTGAGTTTTTTAATTATGTCAAAA
>SLRB01000056.1 GCA_007131165.1 Bacteroidales bacterium
TATGGCGATCGCCTGGTATTTTGGGGTGGAGGTGTCGATACCCAGAAAACACTGCCATTTGGAAAACCTGGAGAAGTAAGGGATCAGGTCTTGAGAGCCTGTGAAATTTTTTCGAAAAATGGCGGATTTGTCTTCAACACAGTGCATAATATTCAAGCAAATGTGCCTGTGAAAAATGTCATCGCCATGCTTGAAGCAATTAAGCAATTCAACACCCGGATGAGGTAAAATGTATGATAATGACACTAATAAATCACAATAAATAATATCTAAAGTTTGACCGGTGGTCATATATTCTGGACATGTGGTGTTTATCTTTGAATAATACTTGTTTTTGGTTCGACTTCTGACAGATTCTAAAATAAAATACCAAGGTTGTCCCAATCAATTAATAATAGATAAAGAAAGTTGATTTACAATATTTTGCTATTCAGTCAGGAGAATGTCCTCCTTTAAATTTATGAGATTTTACCCTTTCTCCTTTACCGACCCGTAAAGAAAAGCAATCTCCTCCTTCCAGCGGTTTTGGTCGGGGGTCTCGAGAACAATCGGTATGTTGTCAAACCGTGCGTCGTTCATCAGCCTCACAAACACATCATTGCCAAGTGTCCCCTTCCCTATCAGGTCGTGCCTGTCAACCCTCGATCCCAGCTCCTTCTTTGAATCGTTGATGTGCATACCCCTGAGATAGCTGAAGCCGATCACAGCGTCAAATTCCGCGAAAGCTTTCTCAAAGCCCTCCGCCGTCTTAATATCATAGCCTGCAGAGTAGGCATGGGCGGTGTCGATGCAGACCCCCACCCTCTCCCTGTCCTCCACATGGTCAATTATGAACTTGATCTGCTCAAAGGTATGTCCGAGATTAGTGCCCTGCCCGGCCGTATTCTCGATCACTGCGGTCACACCGCTGGTTTTGTCAAGCGCTATGTTTACCGATTCGGCAATGGTTCGCAGGCAGGCCTCTTCGTCAACCAGATTGAGGTGGCTGCCGGGATGGAAATTGAGCCGGTCGAGTCCGAGCTGCCCGCATCGCTGCATTTCGTCCAGAAATGCGTTGCGTGATTTCTCGAGGGCTGCCTTTTCGGGGTGGCCAAGATTTATTAGGTAGCTGTCATGCGGCAGAATCTGAAACGGTTTGTAGCCGTGCTTTTCGCAGTTCTCCTTAAACGCATCGATACTTTTCTGCTGAAGGGGTTTTGCCACCCACTGCCTCTGGTTTTTTACAAACAACCCGAATGCCCTGGCACCAATGGCGTGAGCATTCAGCGGGGCGTTCTCAACGCCTCCCGCAGCGCTTACATGTGCTCCGATATACTTCATATTTTACCAATATCATTCATTAGCCGGCAAGGTTGCCGGAAACTTAAAAATAAATAAATCCATGCAAGATGATCAAAGTTTTGATACATAAAAAATTTGTTTTAAGTTTAATACTCTAAAAAGAGTGGTCAAAAAACATGAATAAAACCCGCATAAACCTTCGGCAGTAATAATAACATGACCCATTCCCGGGCGAAGCCTTCAGGGTTCATATAATATTTATTGTTCCGGCCAGGAGTGACGGGGTATTGAATAATACTTAAAATCAGCTGAAAATGAAGCTAATCTACAAAGGAGAAAACATACTTAATGTCCCGAATGCTCTCAGTTTTTACAGATTGTTAATGTTTCCGGTTATCCTTACCCTGGCCTTACTGGGTTATGAACTGTGGTTTATTGTTTTATTCTGCATCAGCCTGGTTACTGATGTGCTGGATGGTCTGACAGCGCGTACTTTCAACCTTGTTACGAAGTTTGGGGCA
The DNA here is from genome assembly GCA_007131165.1 of Bacteroidales bacterium. GTDB lineage: Bacteria > Bacteroidota > Bacteroidia > Bacteroidales > PUMT01 > PXAP01. Next base: position 1,803 of record SLRB01000056.1, read on the forward strand.
CAGCTTGACTATCTGGCCGATTCCGGATCCTATGTGCTGGCAATTATTGGAATAGCCTTGTTCAAATGGCCGGATATCCAGCCTCATAGCTGGTTGCTGTACATTTTTGTTGCTTTGATCATCATCCAGTATATCATAGCCCTGAAGAAATTTGGCAAGATCCCGGGGCTGCATATTTTCTCAGTTGTAGCATCAGGGTATATACAGGGAACTTTTCTTTTTATACTGTTTGCATATGATTTTATTCCATGGTTCTATTATTTCGCCATAGGCTGGGGTGTAATTGCCTACATTGAAAAAATAATCATTCTGCTGAAGCTTAAGGAAATAAGGCGTGGAGTGAAAGGCCTCTACTGGTTGATGAAAAACAACTGAGGGGAGAAAAACAGGCAACAGGGCTCAGGTACCGGACAGGTTAACACTATACAATTATCCGGCTGCAGAACAGTTATAAATATATAATCTTGAGACCCGGTACCATGCAACAAACCATTTTATGTTTCATTCCGGCTAAGGCACAGCAAAAGGTCACAGCCATACTGTGCCTGATATTCCTCACTTTATCGGTGCCCGGTTTCGGGCAGACCGCCGAAGAACTGGTGCACAGCGGGATTATGAGAAGTGCAGCGGGCGATCATGCCGGAGCAATAACCTATTTCAGCAGGGCGGTAGCTATCGACAGTGATTTTGCCGAGGCATGGGTCCTCAAAGCCCGTTCTGAGTACCTCCTCTCTAACTTCACAGGAGCGATAGCCGACCTGGACAGGGCAACAGATATTGATCCGGAATTCAGCGAGGCCTATATATTAAGGGGCAGGGCCAGGGATGCCATAGGAGACCATTTAAAAGCGATAGAAGACTACCAGGCTGTTCTTGATATTAATCCCGCTTTCGCGGAAGCGTATATCCTTATAGGCAGGTCGGAATATGCCCTCTCCCGGTACGATGAAGCAATAAGGAACCTGAATATGGCAACACAGATTAATCCGGCATATGCGGAGGTTTATTTGTTGCGTGGACTGGCACGGGATGCCCTCGGCAAATACCATGAAGCAATAGAGGACTACTCAACAGCATTAAAGATAAATGAAGAATATGCCGAAGCATGGTACAAGCGCGGTGTATCAAGGTATCTGCTGGATGACATCAAAGGGGCAATTGATGATTTTACCACGGCAACCACTATTGATCCGGGATTGGCAGGTGCATGGTATAACAGGGGGCTGGCAATGAACAGGATTGGAAAGACCGAAAAGGCCTGCGCCGACTGGCGGGAGGCGGCCGCACACGGCTCTCCTGATGCAATGGCTGCTCTTGATGAACTCTGCCATCAACGGTAAACCATTTCCAAAAAAATATTATAATTGCCGGAAAAATAAACTTTGAACTCTTTTACTTGTTTTCTATTGTATGGCAATATATGTTGTTTGTGACCTGGAAAACCTTGAGCCATGGGTAAGGGCTCTTAAAAACGTTGACAGCTCGGTTGATATAGAAACCATTGAATCTGTAGATGACAATTCAGCTGTAGAGTTTGTCATGGCATGGACATACCCTCACGGTATGTTCGAAGAATACCCTGACCTGAAGACCATCTCGTCGATGGGGGCAGGGGTTGACCACCTGCTGAGCGATCCCCGGCTGCCCGCCGGTGTTAACGTTGTGCGTATCGTAGATCCCATGTTGTCGCAGGATATGTACGAGTATACCCTTGCGGTCATTATGAACCGCCTTCGCATGCTGACCCATTTCCATAAAAATCAGCAAAAAGGAATTTGGAAAAGAAAGCGTTGCCTGCGCATGTCTGAGGTCAGTGTGGGAGTTATGGGTACAGGTGTGATCGGCAACTTCATAGCTACCCGGCTTCACAATGCCGGCCTCACAGTTTCAGGCTGGGCAAGGTCGGCCGGCGATCGGGTCCCCTATAAGAAATATCACGGAGCCCGGCAACTCGACCAGTTCCTGGCGGGAACGGATATCCTGGTAAACATTCTTCCCCTCACACCAGCCACTGAAAACATTCTGAACAAGGAAAACCTGGGGAAGCTGCCTCCCGGTTCCTGGCTGATCAATATTGGCCGGGGAGGGCACCTTGCTGAGGAGGACCTGATTGACCTTCTCGATTCAGGACATCTTGACGGCGCCAATCTCGACGTATTCAGGAAAGAGCCTCTCCCCGGAGGGCACCCGTTCTGGAATCACCCCAAAATATATATCACACCTCATATAGCAAGCCTGCCCTATCCCGCATCGGTGGCAAAACAGATCATTGAAAACTATCACCGCACATTAAATAACAGGCCGCTTCTGAACCAGGTGGATCGTACACGAGGCTACTGAATCAAAAAGCATTACCAGGCCTTAATTTTCGGGTTATTATTAATAATTTTGTATGTATATGCTTAAGCAATGATACCATAAATATAAATTATATGAAGGCTTTGGTAATTAATCAGTATGGCGGACCGGAACAACTGAGGATACAGGAAACCTCCATACCCGACAGGGGTAAAGGCGAGCTGCTGGTCAGGATCCACGCTGCCGGTGTTAACCCGGTGGATTTCAAAATAAGGAATGGTTCTATGAAATTCATTACGGGCAGTAAATTTCCCCGCATCCTCGGCGGAGATATTGCAGGGGTGGTGGAGCAGGCAGATCCCAAATCACCTTACCGTCCCGGTGATAAAGTATTTGCAATGCTTACCCTCAAAGGAGGAGGCTACGCCGAATTCGCCGCAGTAAAGGAAAACCAGGTATGCAGAATTCCTGAAGGCCTGGGTATGGCCGATGCTGCATCAATGCCCCTTGCCGCACTTACCGCATTCCAGGCTTTCAAAAAAGGGGGCGATATCAAACCCGGTGACAAAGTCCTTATCAATGGTGCTTCAGGCGGTGTAGGATCATTTGCCGTTCAGATAGCCAAAGCACAGGAAGCATACGTCACAGCGGTTTGCAGTACCGGTAACACAGAATTTGTCCAGTCGCTCGGAGCTGACCAGGTGATCGACTATACCACCGAAGATTTTACAAAGAAAAGGACCAGGTACAAAAAGGTGTTTGACGCCGTTGCCAAAAGCTCGTTTTACAAGTGCAGGAAAATCCTTGAAAAAGACGGAAATTACATTACAACTGTACCCAATAAGGGACTGTTCTTTTTCAAGGCACTCAATTTTACAAGGAGCAAGAAAGCCGGATTTATCATGGTAAAACCTGAGGGCAGCGACCTCAAGATCATTTCTGACTATTACAAGGAAGGGAAGCTAAGACCACATGTCAGCAAAATATTCCCGCTGGAAGACGGAGCAGAGGCCCATGAGCTTCTTGAGACAGAAAGGGTGCGCGGCAAACTTGTACTTTCTGTTATACCCTGATAATCATCAGGGTACTGACCTTGTGAAGTATTCCTGTGCCACAGGCACCGGAAGCTAATTATCAATCAACCCTCACAACTCTGTAATCCTGTACAGATGGGTGTCGGTACGCATTATAATGCTGTTCCTTAAAAACGCAGGTGTTGCCCATATCTCTCCGTCAAGTTTATTCTCAGCCACAATGTTGAGTTCCCTTCCGGGCTCAATTACTATGGTCTCACCCCTGGTCGAGCTGAAATATATGTTCCCGGCAGCATACACAGGAGAAGAATTGAACTGGCTCCTCAGCCTGTGCTCCCATACATCCTCCCCCGTAAGAGCATCAATGCACCTCATGACCCTGCCGGCATCGACAGTATAAATCAGTCCGTCAACTATAACAGGGGTACATAGAGGCATTGGTGCCACCCGTCTTTTCCACAACACGTTGGTTTCGGCAATATCACCCCGGCCGTCGGGATCGACTGCCCACATCTCCGAGAACCTTTCTCTTTCAGCATGAACCTTAAAACCGGTTTCAA
>SLRB01000236.1 GCA_007131165.1 Bacteroidales bacterium
AAAAAAAGTCAGAATTTTGACCTTAGGTCGATTATACATTCTGTTTAAAGCTCTCCTGGTAATACATTAAAGATTCATAATTGACTTACAGGATGAACCGCTTCGCTTTTACATGAATTTTTTTCATCTTGATCGTGTGTAATTTAAGCTGAAAAAATTCATGTATATTTCTCCTGTAAAAAGCCAAAATTTTGTTCAGAAAATACAAAATTTTGACTTACAGTCGGAACCGCTTCGCTTTACCATAAAATTTTTTCATGCGTCTGTTTGTAATTTTACGCAGAAAAAATTTTATGTACATTTACTGTGTGCAAACCGACTAACCAAAACCCGATATTATGGATCCCAGGACCTTTTCCCGTATGCTGCTGGCTGCGGTTGTAATTTTCACATTAAATCACACCACAGCCATATCGCTGGCACAACAGTCAGGCCAGGTTGCTGTTGGCGGACTGACCACAGGGTATTACTCCAACCCGGTCGGAATTGACAGTCCGGTTCCTAAGTTTTCATGGTTAATTAAAAGCGAACTTCAAAATACCCGGCAGACAGCCTGGCAGATCCGTTCGGCCACAAGCATGGAGCGCCTGCAAAACGGCACTAATATCATATGGGACAGTGAGAGGGTTGAGTCAACCTCGTCTGTCCACAACCACTGGGATGGACCTCCCCTTGAATCCTCAACCCGCTATTACTGGCAGGTAAGGATATGGGACAATCACGGCAGAGTATCACCATGGAGCGATATAGCCTATTTTGAAACCGGCCTTCTTAGCAGCAGCGAATGGGAAGCCTCATGGATAGAGCCGGGATTTGATGAAGACTATACAGAATCACAACCGGCCCCGATGGTGCGCTCGGAGTTTGAGGCCGGCAGGGGGATAGCATCTGCAAGAGCGTATGTTACCGCACACGGTGTATACGAAATGCACATCAACGGCCAGAGGGTGGGCGAGGAGCTTTTCACCCCGGGATGGACCAGCTACCACAACAGGCTGCAATACCAGACATATGATATAACCGGATACCTGGAAGAGGGTCAGAATGCCGTGGGTGTTTACCTGGGCGACGGCTGGTTCAGGGGATACATGGGCTGGGGCGACCAGCGCAACTATTACGGCGAAACCCTTGCCCTGCTGGCACAGATCGTTATCACCCATGATGACGGTAGCAAGACAGTTTTCGGTACCGGAAGTGACTGGAAGTCATCTACGGGACCAATCCTGAGATCGGATATCTACAATGGCGAGTATTACGATGCGCGGCTTGAAAAAGAGGGATGGACGATGCCGGGATATGATGACAGTAACTGGCATGAAGTAATTACGGCCTCACATAACAAAACAAAGCTTATAGCACAGCAGGCTCCTCCGGTACTGAAAATACAGGAGATCAGTCCTGTTGACATCTTCACCACTCCCGAAGGCGACCTGGTGGCAGATCTGGGCCAGAACATGATAGGATGGATCAGGCTGAGGGTCAGGGGGCCGGCAGGTACAAGGGTTACACTGAGGCATGCCGAGGTGCTCGACAGGCACGGCAACTTTTATACCGACAACCTGAGAGCGGCCGACCAGACCAACACCTATGTCCTCAAAGGTGGGGGAGTAGAAATATGGGAGCCCCGTTTCACTTTCCAGGGATTCAGGTATGTTGCCATCGATGGATACCCAGGCAGGCTTTCGGCCGGCGACCTGACCGGTGTGGTTATCCATTCAGAAATGGAACCCACGGGTCATTTCCAGAGCTCTCACCCCCTTGTCAACCAGCTCCAGCACAACATTGTATGGGGCCAGAAAGGCAATTTTCTTGAAGTGCCTACCGATTGCCCTCAAAGAGATGAGAGAATGGGATGGACAGGCGACATTCAGGTGTTTGCACCAACAGCCAACATCAATATGAACACAGCAGGGTTCCTGACAAAGTGGCTCGGCGACCTGGCGGCTGAACAGAATGAGGCCGGAAGCGTGCCCTTCGTGGTACCGAACGTTCTGGGTGACGAAGCCTACGGTTCTGCAGGCTGGGGAGATGCAGCGCTTATAGTGCCCTGGTCACTCTATAATTATTTTGGCGATAAGGCAATACTCGCCGAACAATATGAAAGCATGAAATCCTGGGTTGAATTCATGAGGCGTCGTGCAGCGACCAATGATAAACCCTACCTGTGGGATACCGACTTCAGTTTTGGAGACTGGCTCTCCTACAGCACCGCGAGCGACGCCCATTATCCCGGCGCATACACCGATTACCGGATGATAGCAACCATGTTCTTTGCACACTCAACCGATCTGCTGCGCAGATCGGCCGAAGTCCTGGGTAAGGATGAAGATGCGGTCAGCTATGGTAAACTGTTTGAAAAGATCAGGGAGGCTTTTCAACATGAATATGTAACCCCGGCCGGAAGGGTTATGTCGGATACTCAGACTGCATACCTGCTTGCACTTGCCTTTAACCTTCTGCCTGAAGATAATAAACCGGCTGCCGTAAACAGTCTGGTTACAGATATCCGGTCCCGCCAGCACCTTACCACCGGCTTTCTGGGTACACCCCACCTCAACCCGGTCCTCAGCAGGTACCAGCACCATGAAACTGCGTATGACCTGCTGCTCAGGGAGAGTTATCCCTCCTGGCTCTATCCTGTAACCATGGGAGCCACCACCATCTGGGAAAGGTGGGACGGCATAAAACCCGACGGCACCTTTCAGGATGAAGGCATGAACTCATTCAACCACTATGCCTACGGCGCTATCGGGCAATGGCTTTTCGAAACTGTTGCCGGTATAAGCCCTGAGCCGGGCTCAGGTTACCGGTCATCACTCATTAGCCCCCTGCCGGGCGGTGGACTGGATCATGCAAGGGCAATGATCAGAACAATGTACGGCAATATAGAATCTGCATGGGATCTTGATGGCGAAAAGTTCACCCTTCATGTCGAAGTTCCGCCCAACACACAAAGTACCGTGATCCTGCCGTGGTCAACGGCTGAAAGGGTTGGCGGGAGTGCGGCAGAACGGGCCTCAAATCCGGGTATTCTCGAAATGATGCAACAAGGAGACAACACCATGGTTCTTCTCGGCTCAGGAAAATATACATTTTCATACACTTCAGAGGATCTTGCCCGGCAGGCCGGTAACATGGAGCCTCAGCCCCTGCCTGTTTTCAATGAGCGGAACACCATAGGCGAACTGCTGGCTGTAAAACAATCACGCGACATACTTTACAGGCATTTGCCCGTGCTTACAACCTCCCCCTGGCTGAGCCAGGTAATGGGTTTTACCCTGAAACAGGCAAGGCAAAACCTGCCGCCGCGATTAAGTTATCCTGAAAGTGTACTTGACGAGATCCAGCAGGAGCTGCTGAAGCTTTCGGAGTAAAAAAACCCGGTAACCCCCGGTAAGAGGCTTCTTTCAATCACCGGAGGTGACTTTATGCCTCCTTATCGGTCATGCCGGTAATCTTTCGGGCAGCACAGGATCAAACGCCCGTCAGGCTTCGCCAGGCAAAAAAGTGAATGACTGAAGTCTGGCTGAGGCTTATGCCGCGAGGCTATTTTTCCCTCTGGCCATACCATGCGTTTTTGCCGTGTTTGCGCAGGTAATGGGTGTCGAGCAGGTGTTTTTCTATCGAATAGCGGTTCCCGAGCATCTCTGTGCGGAACGCCATTTCTGCTATCTCTTCAAGCACAAGTGCGCTCTCAAGGGCCTGACGTACATCACTGCCCCAGGTGAAGGGGGCATGGGCATGTACCAGCACCCCGGGTACCGTAATCGGATCGATGCCTTCGAACCTTTCGGCTATCACTTTGCCGGTATTCACCTCGTAGCCTGATGAGGTTTCATCCTCAGTGAGCGGACGGGTGCAAGGCACCTCTCCATAAAAGTAATCGGCGTGCGTGGTCCCGTACACCGGTATGTCGCGGCCCGCCTGTGCCCAGCTTGACGCCCACCCGGCATGTGTGTGCACAATACCGCCTATATTTCCGAATTCACTATATAATAAAAGGTGTGTTGGGGTGTCCGACGAGGGTTTCCACTTTCCTTCAACAACCTTGCCTCTAAGGTCGACTACAACCATATCACCCGGCTCCATACCATCATAAGGGACACCGCTGGGCTTTATCACCACAAGGTTCTTGTCACGGTCTATCCCGCTGGCATTGCCCCAGGTCATGATAGCCAGACCTTCATCTCTCAGGGCAATATTCACTTCACAAACCTTCTTTTTCAGTTCTTCAAGCATATCAGTAAGTTATATTGCCACCAGCCGGTTATAAACTCCTGTACCTTCCGGCAGCCTGCAAAAAGTGTTTCGTTACAGATTCAATAATAAGTCATAACCCTTTGGCCCTGATGCCATAGTAAAGGTCATTCCACCGGAGCTCTTTCCTGAACTCCCTGATGGTGGTATCAGCATCTATAAGCAGGAACTCTATCCCGCTCATCAGGGCAAAATGCTCCAGGTGCACCGGATTCAGCGCCATGCTGAAGCCGGTATGATGTGCACCACCTGCAAGGATCCATGATGTAGCGGCTATCCTCAGACCGGGATCAGGGACCCACAATGCGCGGGCAACCGGCAGCCGCGGCAAATCAGGAGATTCTACACTTGTTACCGTGTTCACTACCATCCTGAACCTGTTGCCCATATCCAGAAGTGTCGCATTTATCGCCTTCCCTGTTGCAACTGTAAAAACCAGCCTGGCGGGGTCATCCTTCCCCCCGATAGATAAAGGATGCAGCTCCAGCTTTGGTTTAGCGGCCGATATCGAGGGACAAACCTCAAGCATATGGGCTCCCAGCACTTTCATGCCCGATGGATCGAGATGGTATGTATAATCTTCCATAAAGGATGTGCCTCCTTCGAGGCCGCGCCCCATCACTTTCATGCACCGCACAAGGGCCGCCGTCTTCCAGTCGCCCTCCGCGCCAAATCCGTACCCTTTCTCCATAAGCCTCTGAACTGCCAGCCCGGGTAACTGACTCAATCCGTGAAGATCTTCAAAAGTGGTGGTAAAAGCCCCGAATCCACCGTCACCGAGGAACTCCAGCAATCCCAGCTCGATCCTTGCAGCTTCCTTTAGCCGCCGCAGAGCCGCCTGATCCTGCGTTATCTTCCCCGAAAGGGAATATATATCCTTATACTCGGTAATAAGCGACTGCACATCCTTATCAGGCACATCATCCACCCTGGACGCAAGGTCGCCCACCCCGTATCCCTTTACCGTCCATCCCATTTGCATCCTGGCCTCTACCTTATCACCCTCTGTAACAGCCACATCTCGCATGTTATCGCCAAAACGGGCCACCCTGAGCGATAGTGACTCGTCACGACCCAGTGCGGCTCTGGCCCAGTGAGACACTTCAGCCACCACCTCCTGATCCTGCCAGTGCCCCGTCACAACGTGCCGCTCTAACCCCATACGGCTGCATATAAAGCCGAACTCCCGGTCGCCGTGAGCGGACTGGTTAAGGTTCATGAAATCCATGTCGATCGTATCCCACGGAATATCGCGGTTGTGCTGGGTATGAAAATGCAGCAGGGGCTTTTTCAGCTCCTTAAGCCCCCCTATCCACATCTGCGCGGGAGAGAAGGTGTGCATCCAGCATATTACACCAATGCAGGAAGGGTCGTTACCAGCCTCGCGGCATACCGCAAGGATTTCACCTGATGTAGTCAGCACCGGCTTTGACACTACCCTTAACCGGGGCTGCCCTTCGTCATAACTGGCCCTGCCAATCTCTTTATCGAGTGCAGAGGCTATCTCCCTTGAATTAGCAGCTACCTTTCCGAGCGTCTCACTACCATACAGGTGCTGGCTTCCGGTAAGGAACCACAGCGTTTTTGTTTCTGTTTTCAACATAATAGTAAATGTTTTTTCGTGTTTGGAAAATTGACAGCCGAGGCAGCTGCATCAACTGACAACAGTGGCAGCAGGATCAACTGACAAGAGTGGCAGCAGGATTTTCAGGCTCCTGATATACCAGCCTGACAAAACCCATATACAGGTCCGGCCAGGTTGTTACTTTATCTCAAAATGATCGCCACCGCTGATCATCCTGTCGTACTTAATATCGTCAAACCGGTAAAGCCATGCCCCCCTCCTGGAACTGATCCTGTCTTTTTCATCCAGCCTGGTGAGTACATTCATCGAAAGAATTCTTTTCCTGAAATTGCGTTTGTCGATGTCTCTCTGGTGAATAGCCTCGTATAGCTTCTGCAGCCTTGTAAGCGTAAATTTTTCGGGAAGAAGCTCAAAGCCGACAGGTTGAATGAGTGACTTTCGCCTGAGCCTTTTGATAGCCTTATCAACCATTCCGGGATGGTCGAACACCAGCTTCGGCAGGTTGTCAATAGGGAACCACCTCGCCGAATACCGGTCCCCTGCTTCACTGTCCAGCCTGTCTGTCCTTATCAGCGCATAATATGCAACCGATATTACCCTGCCCCCCGGGTCACGGTCAGGTTCCCCATAGGTATACAGCTGCTCCAGGTATACATCCTTGAGTCCTGTTAATCTCCCGAGTATTCTTGAAGCAGCATTGTCAAGGTTCTCATTTTTGCCTACAAACCCGCCCATGAGCGACCAGCAGTCCCTGCAAGGTTCAAACATCCGCTTGATAAGCAGAAGCTGAAGCCTGTCATCATCGAACCCAAAAACGATACAGTCGACCGCTACATTGAATTTTTCACTTTCCTGATATATATCTCGTCCCGGCACTCTATATTACCAAAAATAAATATAAAAAAGCCCTATTACAGACAGTATGATCACAGAGTGTACAACATCCCATCTATTCCAGCTCTCCCTGGTTTCCTGTTTCTGTTCTTCGGTAGCCGATCCATATGTAAGGCCAACGGTTTTTGACCGGTCGGCCGGTTTTGTGAACAGCGAAACCACAACAATTACTACTATACAAAGGAAAAACAGGTATATTGAGTAATGCAGCCAGTTATGCTGCAGTATCACCTGGTAAAACAGTCCCTGCGGATCCAGGTACGGTTCCATGACATTGGCGGCCAGCCTGGTCATACCAAGTACGAAGCCGGTGAGCAGTCCGGCAAAACCGGCAGCAGGGGTAGCCCTTTTCCAGAACACACCCAGCAGGAATACTGATGCAATCCCGGGTGAAATGAGTGATTGCATGTCCTGCAGGTACTGGTACAGCACCTGTCCTATTCCCCGCATTACCGGTATCCATAATATACCGAGTATCACTATCACCGTGGTTGCCCAGCGGCCCACATAAACAAGATGTTTTTCAGACGATTCCGGTTTAAACCGTTTATAGAAATCGACCGTGAAAAGGATTGCCGACGAGTTGAACAGCGAGGCCAGCGAGCTCATAAGCGCCGCAATAAGTCCGCCAATAACAACACCTTTCAGGCCCACCGGAAGCAGGTTGGCAACAAGAGCAGAAAATGCGGCATCGGAAGAGCTGAGTTCCATCATCCCTTTCTGGTGCAGTGCATAGGCTATCATACCTGGCACAAGGAATATAAATACCGGGAGCAGCTTAAGGTAGGCGCCGAAGATTGTGCCCCTTCTTGCCTGTTTCTGGTTCTGGCCCGAGAGGACACGCTGCACTATGTACTGGTCGGTACACCAGTACCAGAACCCTATGATGGCCGAGCCCAGTATGACACCGGTCCACGGGAACTCCGAATCCCTGTGCGACCTCATAAGGCTGGTCATCGAATCACCATGTTCGGTCACGCTTGCACTGCATATCTGCATGAGCTCGTTCCATCCCCCAAGTTCTCTAAGGCCTACCACAAGGATGACAATCGATCCCATAAGAAGCACCGGCATCTGGATAATTGACGTATAGAGCACAGACCTCATACCCCCGATTACAGTGTATATACCGGTAACCACCACCAGTCCGATCGCACCGATCCAGAAAAAATCTATCCCCATCCATTCATCTATTCCGAAAACCTCCTTGAACACGATACCGCCAGCATAGACTGTTACCGCGACCTTTGTGAGGACATAACTGACAAGCGAAATTATCGACAAGAAATTACGTGATGCTGTATTGTACCGCCTTTCAAGAAATTCCGGCATGGTAAACACCTTGCTCCGCGAATAAAACGGGACGAACACCCAGCCAAGGACCAGTATCATCCAGCCATGCATTTCCCAGTGAGCCATGGCCATTCCGCTTTCAGCTCCGGCCCCCGCCAGTCCGACAAGATGTTCGGATCCGATATTTGAAGCAAATATTGAGGCTCCAATTGCGAACCATCCGGCATTTCTGCCTGCAAGGAAATAGTCGGCCGAAGTCTCCTCCTTTTGTTTGATAACCCACCATACCACCATTATAAGCAAAACAAAGAACGCTCCGAGTACAATCCAGTCAATCGTAGTCATCTGTTAAAATTTTTGGATTATTTTTAGTGTAATAAGTACACCCTTTAGTTTTGTTCAAAACTAAGGCTTTAATCCAAATATTCCAACAGCATCTGAAAAAAAACAGTCAATTATATCCACTTAACCAGTCCCAGATCCTGCCTGTGAGGCATTTCGGGGTGCCGTGGATAGACCCTGATACCGTAATTAAAGGCTCCTGCACGGGTGGGATTGATCTGCAGCCTGAACCTCGCCAGGCTTCCTTCGGTGCCGGCAAGCTGCAGCTCCTGAATTTCCATGATGTCAAGGTTGCCGTTAGCCGGGTTCTTATCTGCCACAACAAGCTCAACTCCTATATTGGCTACGTTCAGTTCTTTCAAATCAAGCACAACTTCACCGGTATGTTCCCGGCCAAGCATAAGGGTATTCCCGGAAGTGTCGGGATATTTGATACTTACCACCTCTAAGCTGTCCCATCCCCTTAACATACGCTGTTTCCAGGAAGCAATCTGTTTTGCCAGCTCAAAATCATTGTTGCATATTCTGACCGACCGTTCATAGAGTTTACCATAGAAGCGATCTTTGTAGTCGTTAAGCATGCGCCTCATGGTAAACATTGGTGCTATGCCGCTTATCGAGTTTTTGATGGTCTGCACCCACTCCTCCGGAACACCCGATTTGTTCCTGTTATAGAACATCGGCACTATCTCGTCCTCCAGGATACTGTATATTGTATTCGCATCAAGTTCATCCTGAAAATCCTGGTTGTCGTATACCCTCTCTTCGGGGAGTGCCCACCCGGCGCCCGGCCTGTAACCTTCCAGCCACCATCCGTCCAGTACGCTGAAGTTCAGCACACCATTCATAACAGCTTTCATGCCACTGGTGCCGGAAGCCTCAAGAGGCCTCGTAGGGGTGTTCAGCCACACATCCACGCCCTGAACCAGGACCCTGGCCAGATCGACGTCATAATTCTGAAGGAAAAGTACTTTTCCTGAAAATTCAGGCCGCTTTGATATGGTAACAATATGCTTCATAAGCTCCTGCCCCGCCTTGTCATTCGGGTGTGCCTTACCCGCAAAAAGGAACTGCACGGGCATGCCGGGATTGTTCACAATTGCAGAGAGCCTTTCGACGTCCCTGAACAGCAATTGAGCCCTTTTATAGGTAGCAAAGCGCCGGGCAAAACCGATGGTCAGTGGTGAAGCCGAGAATTTTTCGCGCACGTTCAGGTAGTAGCGCGGACTTTCATGTTTTGTGAGCCAGCTGACCCTCGTGCGTTCAATTATGTGTTCGGCCAGTTGTTTGCGGAGTGTCTGCCTTATATCCCAAATCTTCTCATTGCCGGCTTCAAGCACCGGCTTCCATGTTTCGGGCAGGTGCTGTTTCCTGACGTAATCCGCTCCCATGAGCCGGGAATAAAGGGCCTTCCATTCCGGAGCCGTCCACGTGTCATGATGTACCCCGTTTGTCACGTAACCTATATGCAGCTCTTCGGGCAGGTAGCCCAGCCACAGGTCGCTGAATATTTTCCGGCTCACACTGCAGTGGAGGCGGCTGACCCCGTTTATCTCCTGCGAAAGGTTTGCTGCAAGGTACGACATCGAAAACTTCTCACCAGGATCATCGGGATGTATCTTGCCAAGGTTCATAAGCTGGTTCCAGCCTATGTTCAGCCTTTGCGGGTAATGAGCTATATATGTGCGCAAAAGGTCTTCATCGAACGAATCATGGCCGGCCGGAACCGGTGTATGAGTTGTAAAAAGAGTTGAAGCCCTGACAACCTCAAGGGCCTGGGAAAAGGAGAGCTTATTTTCATTAACATAGCTGTTCAGCCGCTCGATCCCGATAAATGCAGCATGTCCCTCATTACAGTGGTATATACCGGGCTTTATGCCCAGTACCCTCAAAGCCCTGATCCCGCCTATGCCAAGCAGCATTTCCTGCCTGAACCGGTTCTCCCAGTCGCCTCCGTAAAGATGATGAGTTATTGCCCTGTCTGTCTCCCTGTTCTCGCTAAAATCGGTGTCAAGGAGGTAGAGAGGCACCCTGCCGGCATCTGCCTGCCATATCCTTGCCTTTACTGTGCGTCCCGGGAAAGCGACTGATATCATAGCCCAGCTGCCATCTTCATGGCGCACCGGACGTGCTGGTATCTGCCGGAAATCGGTGGCGTCATAACTGGCTATCTGATCGCCGCCCGCTGCTATCTGCTGCCTGAAATAACCGTATTTGTAAAGCAGGCCAACTGCAACCATATCAACACCGGAATCACTCGCCTCTTTAAGGTAGTCGCCGGCCAGAATGCCAAGTCCGCCGCTGTAGACCGGAAGGCTCCCGTGAAGGCCGTACTCCATGCTGAAATAGGCAATCCTGGCACCTGACGGGGGTTTGTCCATGTAACTCCTGAAGTTTTCATACACCTTGTCAAGTTTCTTCAGAAAACCTTCATCCCTCTCCAGTACCATCAGCCTTTTATAGCTCACCCTCTCGAGGAAACTAACGGGGTTCCCGCCCGTCTCATCCCAAAGTCCGGGATCGACCGTTCTGAAAAGCTCCCTTGCATTTTCATTCCAGCTCCACCAGAGATTTTTAGACAGCACATCAAGCGCCGAAAGGCGGTCTGGAAGGTTCTTATGGACAAAGATCGATTTCCACTTAGGCACATTGCGTGTGGCGGACTTGTAAACCGGTGCAGCCGGTTCGGGCTTCCCGGGAGGGGGTAGCTGCGTAACTCTCGGCCATGATCTTTCGAAGGCAGTATTCCATGCCCTGAGATAATATTCCAATTGTCTTTCCCAGCCGGTAAGCCTTGAAACAACTTCTGAATTTTCAATTATCCCTGCAGCCATACTGTCATCAGCGCGGGAATATGCAACTATGGCTGCAGCAATCTTCTCTTTTGCCAGTTCATAATTATCGTCATCCCTGTCTATAACAGTAACAGCAGGCATGTCGCCACTGTGGTTCATCTTTATCCACTGTCCATAACCGCAGAGGCTTGTTGTTACAACCGGCACGCCAAAGGCAATGCTCTCCATGGGTGAATATCCCCAGGGTTCGTAATACGATGGAAATACATTAAGGTCAAAACCGGCAAGAAGATCATAATATGGAATGTTGAATATCCCGTCATTTCCGTCAAGATAGCAGGGAACAAACACTATATTCACCTTATTGCCCGGGTCATTGTGCAGGCCTTTCTCCTTTAACATGAAAAGCACCGGATCATCATCATAATCATGAAGGTAGTGGGTCATTATACGATTGCCGGAAAGCGGGTTCGCTGAACCGTCATCCAGTATTGCGGCAAGGTCTCGCCTGGGGCCGGTCTGGCCGGCTGGCACAAGCAGGAATACTACCACCTCCCTATTAAGGGACATATCATCCCTTATGGCTGAAACAGAATCGATAAACAAATCGATCCCCTTGTTCCTGACCTCATATCTGCCGGAATGCCCTATGAACATCACATCATCATCAAGCTGCCTTCCAAGAAGGGCGCCGCTCACGGCCCGCATTTTTTCCCTGGCAGCCATTCTTTTTACTTTAAATGAGTGCAAATCAGGAACCAGGCTATTATCAAACCCATTGGGCGTTAACAGGTCCGGTTCGCGGTTAAGGAACCTGGTGCACTCTTTTGCCGTCATTTCGCTGATTGTGGTAAATATATCCGCACTTGATGCCGACAGCCTTTCAAGAGAAAGCTTCGATACAATATTCATCTCCTTTGCCAGGGCATCGATATCAAATTTCTCGAAATCCCTGTACAGAGGATAATTACCGGTTGCAAGCGACCTGCCGGGTACGGTGGCATGGGCGGTAAAAACTGTAGCAACCTGCGGGACGTTCTCTTTCAGGTACAGCACACCTGCACCAGTAAGCCATTCGTGGAAATGGGCAAGCAACAGGTCGGCAGATCCTGCATTGAACCTGGCAAAGCTTTCAATCACCTTGCCGGCTGTATAACCGAAAAGTACAGGTTCAATATAATCCCAGTTACCCGATATACTGTCCAGCCCAAATCTTTCCCATAAAATCTTGAAAATTTCGTCTTTTAGCGGGATAAAAGGTGTAAAATCAACCAATACTGCAACAGGCAGCCCCTCAACCTTCCACCTGCCGGTCCTTATACTCAGCCCTTCAGCCTCCGCTGCCTCTCTCCAGGCAGAAAACAGCTTGCTGTCTTCAAGGAATTCGGGGTTTGCGGTTTCGCCCCTCCATACATCGGGGCCAATAAGGATATAATTACTGTTAAACCGCTCCTGCATCAATTTTGCCCTGGTGGAAATAGCTGTATGTATTCCCCCCGATTTACTGCAAACCTCCCAGCTCACCTCGAACAGAAAGTCCGGGGTCATCATCTTTTCTGGCATCTCTTCTTTAATTATTTAGAAATACGACATAAAACCCAACTGTTTCCGGAGGATAACTGTCATAATTACAACATATTTTGCCCCCGTCATCCGGCTTCCGGTCAGGGTGATTTTTTCCCTGGCTTACCGGGCTTTTCCGGCTTTTTCTCCTTACCGGCTGTATCTTTAACTGTTGCCGGTTTGCTCCTTTTCCTGGTTGTGGCACCCGATCCGGCACTTTTGCTGCGGGATACAGCAGATTTGCCGCTTTTTGCACCACCGCCCCCTGATGCTACCTCTTTCTTGCTTCCTATGTCCTTTGAAGCCGCTGTCTTTGGTCTTCCCGGCTTTCTTTCAGGAACCAGCGGTATATCATCATCCACACCTTCAACAACAGGTGCAGTGATAACTTTCTTTTTATCAAGCAACTCATTAATCTCAGCCTGCAGCTTCCCGATCTGCTCCTCTTTCTCCTTAAGTTTTCTTTTCAGCAGCGCAGTTTCAGTCTCCGTCACACCTACCTGTTGCTTAACCCGGTTTGTAAAGTCACTCAGCACATTCATATAGTTGATGAATGCATCATAAGGCGACTCATAGGGGTTAAAATATTTGTGTACCTCACCATCAGAAAAAAACTTGGTCGACATATAGTAAAAATGGTCGCTTACCTGCAGGTACCGCCAGTCAGTCAGAATCTTCGGGTCATTCGAGCTTTTGACCATCTCCCTTAACCCGTAAAGCTTTGTGAAGGCTTCATGCTGCATGTCATTACCCAGCCAGGCAGACAGGTCTCTTTCCTCATCGGCCCATGATATGGGATAGGGAACATGAAGCGGGGCAACAGGCTCAAGATCTGCGGCCACCTCCGACGGGGTTGCAAACCGGAAGTTCCTGTACCTTAAGATTTCCCCTGGAAGGGCCTTCAAAAATTCAAATATACCTGTCTCCGCCCACTGGTGCTCGCCAAAGGTTTCGTAATCCATGAAGAGGTTTACTACCTCCTCCTTCTTATCAATATCTTTCAGCCACCCAACATATTTTTCGGCTGTCAGGGGCCACTCGCCCCATCCCCTGTTGGAAAAGCGGAAAGCTATATCATCGCTCAGCTTGTAATTCTTCAGCAACAGCTTCAGCCGCGGGTTAACAGCGTTATAATAAAGATAATTGGGGCTCTTCCACCCGAGTATATGCCTGGCTCCTTCGGTCAGCATTGCACGGTACCCCATGTCGGCTACCGCCGCACCTATATCGTCAGAATAGACAAGCTCGGTATTACGGAATACCGACGGTTTGACCCCAAACAGCGTTTCGATCCGGTCGCTGTGTTCTTTGACCTGTGACCTGAACTCATCAGGATCTGAAAGTGACACCAGCGAATGAGAATAAGTCTCCGCCAGGAATTCCACCTGACCGGTTGCAGCCAGCTTTTTAAAGCTCTCAAGCACCTCGGGAGCATACAGCTCAAACTGATCCAGGGCTATGCCGGAGATTGACCAGGTAACTTTAAACCGTTCACCGTATTTTTCTATCAGGTCGAGCATAACCTGGTTTGCGGGCAGGTAGCATTTCGCGGTAACCTTTTTCATGATAGATTCATTCGAGTAATCGTCATAGTAATAGTCGGATTCTCCAATATCGAAAAAGCGGAACCTCCTGAAGCGGAAGGGTTGGTGCACCTGGAAATAGAGACAAATAGTCTTCATTTTAAAATTTTTTGTCGATTAGTCTTTTCTGCTTGTCATCATGCATCATTCAGATTTTTTCCAAATTATGCAAGTACCCGGTCGTATACCTGTTTTACATGTTGGGCAGAATTCTCCCATTTAAGGTTCTCCACCTCTGTTTTGCCGTGCTTTTTAAACATTTGCGACAGGGCATCATAATTCAGGATTCCGTATATGGCGTCAGCCATCGCATCGATATCCCAAAAGTCCACTTTGATCGCATGTTTCAGTATCTCCGAAACACCTGACTGGTGAGAGATGATCACAGGAACATTCGACTGCATGGCTTCCAGGGGAGATATTCCAAACGGTTCAGATACAGAAGGCATAACGTAAAGATCGCTTATCCCGAACATATGATCCACATCCTGCCCCCTGAGAAACCCGGTAAAATGAAACCTGTCCATTATGCCGAGGCTTGCAGCCCTTTTGATTATCCTGGGGAACATATCTCCGCTGCCGGCCATTACAAAGCGCACATTACCAGATTTTTTCAGGACCTTGTTTGCCGCCTCGACAAAAAACTCGGGACCCTTCTGGAGTGTTATGCGGCCGAGGAAAGTAACTATCTTGTCCTGTAAGGGCTTTCTGTATACCGGCCGGCTGGTTACCTCCAGGGGTTCAACAGCATTGTACACAGTAACAACCTTTGCCGGGTCAATGCCATACTTCTCTATCACGGTATTCCTCGTAAGGTTACTTACCGCAATGATCATATCGGCGGCATCCATTCCCCTCTTCTCAATTTCAAAAACACCCGGGTTCACACTACCCCCGCTCCGGTCAAAATCGGTTGCATGAACATGTATTACCAGTGGTTTTCCGGAAACTGATTTTGCGGCAATGCCGGCAGGGTAGGTAAGCCAGTCGTGAGCATGTATTATATCGAAGGTTTGCTCATCGGCAATGACACCGGCAACAACGGCATAATTGCCAATTTCCTGAAACAGGTCGGGCCCGTATTTACCGGTAAATTTCAACTTCCCCATATGCTCGGTGTTAAAATAGACATTGTTGCCCTCCGCGGTTTTTTTCCCGGCTTTTGCATACTGTTCGGGCGACATGTAAGGAACTATCCATGAGTGGACCTCCATGAATGCCATCTCTTTCAGGAATCCCTTCATCTCAATAAACTTTTTCCTTACGGGGAAGTTTTCGGCCGAAAGGAGCGAAATTGAACTCTGATCCTCATCACCCCATGCTTTCGGAACAACAAAGACAACATCGAGGCCGGCGATATGCGACATGCCTCTCGTCAGGCCGTAACAGGCCGTACCAAGTCCCCCGCTTATGTGAGGAGGGAATTCCCATCCAAACATTAATACCCTCATTGATCAGACTGTTTGATAATATAAATACAATTGTTCCATTCTCAGTAGTTCAGCGACATTCCATGCATATGACAGGGCACCGCCCGGGTAATGGGGCGGATCGCCGTCGTAAAGTTCAGAAACAGAGCCTACACCGTGCACCTGCATATCCTCTTCAAAACCGGCAAAAAGCCTTTTAACGGTATCAACTCCCGATTTTTTGTGCAGCCTCAGGTATGCATCGGCATAGTGCCCGAGCAGCCAGGGGTATACCGTACCCTGATGTGCAACAGAATCCCTCTCATCCTGGTCTCCTTCATAAATACCCTTGTACATAGGGCTTTTTGGACTCAGGGTACGCAAACCTTTGGGAGTGAGCAGCTCACTGGTAACAACCTCAAGCATCCTGTTTTTTTTGTCATCATCGAGCGGACTATAGGGCACCGAAGCAGCAATAACCTGGTTGGGCCTGACCGACCGGTCGGCCGTTCCATCCCTTACATAATCGGCAAGATAACCCTTCTCTTCATCCCAGAAAAGCTCCAGGAACGAGCCTGCAATAAGCCGGGGGACATCCTTCCACCTGGAAATGAATGCTTTATCGCCGGCAGCTTCAGCCAGTTTAAGGGCAAATCTCACAGCATTGAACCACAGCGCGTTTATTTCAACTACATAACCTGAGCGGGGTGTGACGGGCAATCCTCCAACGGTGCAATCCATCCAGGTACGCGGGATACTATGCTCGGTGCAGAAAAGAAGTCCGTTATCATGCATCTCAACAATCCTGGACAGTCCCCCCTGAAGCCCGACAAGGATCTCCTTTACTTTTCTGCCATAAGTTTTCCAGGCCGCTGCCCGGTCACCCGTCCGGTGTGTATATTGCTGAAGCGACCACATGAACCAGAGGGGCTCGTCAACCCCCATTTCCGGAAATTCCCCCTCACCCCCGGATGCCGACCTTATTGCCTTCAGCATTTCAGCAAGGCTGGAGTCAAGGACAGACCTGAATGTTTTCAGGTTGCCTGAGGCAATAGCCAGTCCGGGCAGCGCCGCGAATGTATCTCTCATTTTGTTACCATACCATGGGAACCCGGCTATTATTTCGGTTTTCTTGTCCTTCCTTACAAAGAATTGCTGGGCGGAGTTGAGCAGGCAGTTATGGAAGGTGTTCCTTGGTATCCTTTTCCTGATCTCCGCCTGGAATTTCCTTTTCAGTACAGAGGGTTCGAGTTCCCTTGTGGATGCTGAAAACACAACAGCCTCGCCTTTCCTGAGCGGGAACTCAAAATATCCGGGCATATAGAGATCCTCTTTGTATTCATAGCCTCGCTTCTGCTCCTGAATATACTCAACATTATAGTTCCAGTCAGGTCCGGAAATAAAATCGCTGTCTTTCGAAAGCTGCATATTAAGGTAAGGATACCCCCGGTACATCCGGCTCCTTACCCCCTTCTTGATTTTCTGGTTTTTTGTGATCACATCCATATTTGCCTTGCTCAGTGAGTGAATATTCCTGAAAGCAAGATATGGCCTTAACCTGAGGATTGTCGGAGAATGAGCATCAAGCAGGGTATACCTGATCAGCAGGCATTCCTCGTTCTCTGCAATGAGCCATTCCCGTGAAAGCATCACACCACCAACACGGTATACCAGGCGGGGTATCGGATCTGTTCCGAAGTCCCTCAGGTATTTGTGTCCTTTCGGGTTATAATAGTCACCAGCATATTTATGGATTCCGAGATTGAATTCCTGGCCACGCTGGATTACCGTTTCATGAAGTCCCGACAGAAGCACATGGTGGCCGCCGTCAAGGTACTCAAGCGGACAAACAAGCAGTCCGTGATACTTCCGTGTATTGCTCGCGATAATTGTGGTACAGGCATATGATCCTGCGCGGTTGGATCTTATCAGTTCCCGGTTGGTTGAATAAGACAGGTTTATCAGCCTGGTCTTGTCAAAATTAAGGTAACTCATCGTTAATAACTCCGGTTATCAGACTGCGCTGTGGTAACAGTACGCATTCTGCGTTTGACTTTATGCAAATAACTGGTACATCAGCGAACCAGGCCATAAAAATACAAAATAATTGATTGCCGTTAAGATATTTGAGAGAATAGTGAAATATTTATTTACTGCAAACAAACAACAAAAAATACCGGCCAGGGTTCATTATAAACCGGTATTTAGTACCAATAACCCGTAAGCAATAAACCAGCCCCTGCAGCAGTTTATTCCTGAGACAAAAAATAATTATCTTCGCACTGTTCACAGGACAGCAACATCAAGATTTGAAAAGAATATGTATTCCATTTTAACAGCACGTCTGTCACACTTCAGGGATAAAGTAACCACAAGGTATGTGGCCTCTGTACTTATCCTGCCCGCCATTCTCTTTGCCACCGGATGCTCTGAGCCGGATAAAGGTTATTCCATAGGAGGCACACTGTATAATGCCGGCGGTAAGACAATACAAATTTATGAAATGGGCCCTTACGACCTGACACCGGTCGATTCGGCCCTTATAGGCAGTGACGGTACATTCAGCTTTACCGGAGAAATTGATGAGACAAGGTTCATGACACTCAGCCACGGGAACATAAACAGCCTTATACTGATAGTCTCACCCGGAGAGGAGATAACCCTGAACGCCGACATCAACAACCTGCGGAAGACAGCCGTCGTCGAGGGATCTCCGGAGTCGGAACTGGCCGTTGAATTCAATCGCCGGTTGGCCAAAACACATATGGCCCTCGATTCCATTTCAGAAGTATACCGCAGGAGCCGTGGTTCAGCTCCCCCGGTTATTGAATCAGTAAGAGCAGAGACACAGGCCAGATTCAATGAAGAGGCCGGGAGAATGCGGGATTTCACGATCGGTTTCGTTACCCGGAACCCCGGGTCGCTGGCAAGTATGATGGCGCTTTACCAGCTTATAGACGGGGAGAATTTCATCCTTAACCAAACCGGCGATTTCAGCTACTATTCCATGGTTGATTCTGCCCTTTCAGAAAGGTATCCCAGACTTGATTATGTTGAAACCTTCAGCAGCAATGTGCGCGATATGAAAGAACAGGTGGAGCTGAGGCAGGCGAGAGAAGGACTGGTGGGGCCTGGAACCCGGGCTCCGGAAATATCGCTGCCCGGACCTGATGGCGACACCATTGATCTCTCATCGTTAAGAGGCAATTATGTCCTGCTCGATTTCTGGGCCTCCTGGTGTTCGGAGTGCCGTGAAACCCTTCCCTACCTCACCCGCGTGTACGAAAAATATAACCATGAAGATTTTAAGATCTACCAGGTATCGCTCGACCGGCATATGGAGAGGTGGGTAAGCGCAATAGATGATCTGGGGCTTGAGAGGTGGATACATGTAAGCGACCTCAGCTTCCTGGGTTCGCCTGTTGTTTCGGTTTACAGGCTGCAGGACATACCCGCGAATTTCCTGATCGATCCTGACGGGATAATCATTGCCGGCAATTTATGGGGAGAAGAGCTGGAGAGGTCTTTAGCGCGCATTTTTGAATAAACAAACCAAATAACCATGATACAA
>SLRB01000182.1 GCA_007131165.1 Bacteroidales bacterium
TCAGATTCCCCTGATCCGGCAAACTCAGCATCGACAAAGACCATGTTGTTCTTCTTTATGGTACCCGCCAGCCTGGCCGTTATGTCAGGGTTCCCTGCAGGATAATCAGGATGCCTTAATAATGAGATCACTTCCTTTCCCGGGAAGCTGATCGTTCCGTCACCGTGTACCACGGTAGCTGACTGCATCCCGGCCAGCATCATCACGAACCCGAAAAGGCTTGTCTCTTTAAGCGGATAGCCCATTGTCACATTTACATCATCTATGTCATCGGACAAAGATGAAAGCACAGGCAGCAAGAGGCTTTCGTCAGGCAGCACAATAGCAGTATGCAACGGGTCGGCACCGCCTCCAGGAAGTCCTTCTATCTCGTTTAACACCTTTGCCTGACCGGTGTTTGAAGGAACTGCCACTATATTTGTTTCGGGAGGATTATCTGTCAGGTTTGCAGTATCAGCTTTAAAGTCACTGTTAGGATACCTTTTAAGGTTTTCACGCATGAAATAGCCGGCCTGGTGATCAGGCCTGCCGGTATATAACTCGTCGTGATCCCAGAAAAATTCTGCCTTCCCGGTTTTACGCAGGTGATCAAAAAGCTTCTTCTCACACTCATTAAGAGCATTAAAACCGGCAATAAAAAACCGCCCTGCAACATCATCAGTTATAACACCCGGCAAATTTTCTGCCACCTTCCTGAAAACCATCCCTTCATATGCAATTCCCTCATCCAAGAGGCGACGGCGGAAAGTTTCGTATATTTCCGGCAGGGCCTCCCATATCCACATAAACTCCTTTTGGTGGGATGAGGGTGAGCCCTGGTTGAAGCTGCCCCAGAATTGCCTTACCAGCTCAATCTGCCCGGGTGTCATGAAATCAAACCTGTTTTCTATCTCTTTGAGCGATCTGATGTTTCCGAAAAGCTTGCCGGCATCAACCATATATTTGTCAACTTCATCAAAGTCGTTCAGCATAACTTCGCCCCAGTTGTAAAAATTGTCAAAGCTTTCGCTGCTGCCGGTAACAGAACAAAAGACCTTGTACAGCTTAAGATTAAGAGTAATTGGATCGGCTACCTGCATTCCGCTCAAATCTTTCATCAAATCAGATATAGTCAGCATACGGGGCAGCCATACAGGCTTGCCGGTTATACCAGCCAGGTGCTTCCTGAAAAACAGCCCTGCCCGCCTGCCTGGAAAGACAAGGGCTGTGTGCCGAAGCTCCTGTCCGTGCTTCCGGTAAAGATATTCAGCCACACTTTTCAAAAACGGTTGCATCACTACTCTTAATTTGTTATTTATACCTTCAGTGGCATACAGTGTTTTTCTGGTCAAAACCTGTCGTCTCGATTGTATTCATAATACTTGCCCTGCCAGGTATCCCTCTGCTCCAGTCTCTCTTCAAACATTGCCACTACCTGTTCGTTTCTTACCCCCCACCTCACTCCTCCTTCGATAAAGCGGGGAGGTATCTCACCCGCTATTCTCTCAATAATTATGGACGGATCAAGCCTTTCGACAAAACCAGATAAAAAATCAAGATAATCATCCAGTCCGAAAAGTCTGAATTTCCCGGGATCCCGCCTGTACTGACCCGCCATCGGCGTATTTCTGACGATCTGCAGCTGGTGGAACTTAAGGCTGTGCAACGGCAGGCGTGAAAGATGCACTGCAGTCGCCAGCATCTCTTCCCTTGTCTCACCGGGCAGGCCAAAGATAATATGTCCCCCGGCCTTTATACCCATAGCTGCGGTTTTCATTATCGCACGCACCGTTGTTTCATAGTCATGCCCCCTGTTTATAGCCTCGAGTGTGCGGTCATAACACGATTCAATCCCATATTCGGCAACAAAATAACACCGTTCAGCCATTTCCGACATTAGCGCCAGAACATCATCGTCGACGCAATCAGGCCTTGTGCCTATCACCAGGCCCACAATACCAGGCACCGACAAAGCCTCGTTCCATATCCGTTCAAGGACGGAGACCTGGCCGTACGTATTGGTATATGACTGGAAATATGCAAGAAAGCCGCGGGCACGGCGGTACCTTTTTGAATGAAAAACTATACCCTTCTCTATCTGCTCGCCCACACTTTTGGCGGGAGTACAGTAACCCGGCACAAATGCAGTGCTGTCGCAATAAGTGCAGCCTCCCGTACCCCTGCTACCGTCGCGGTTAGGACATGTAAACCCGGCGTTAACCGATACTTTCTGCAACCTGCCGCCAAACTCCCTGCTGAAGTAATCGGCCAGTGAGTTAAATCTACGTGCCGTGCCCCAATAATATTTGCGTTCCTTTTTAATCATCAGCCTGTTGTTACTTCCACCAGTTTTCCCGTTCCCGTATACCACAAATATCCCGTTACCCTTTTGTAGCCCATATCCTCCAAAACTTCTATATAGCGGCGCATCTGCCTGTTGTAAATTTCCAGCTCCGCTGAACCGGACTTATAATCCACCACAACTACATTATCTTCGCCGAACATAACCCTGTCCGGACGGCGCACCCTGCCGTCAGGAAGAAGCACCGATGCCTCGTTAAGAACCCTCATTGTGCCGTCAAACCATGACCGTGCAGAGCTTTTGTTGATCATTGCCGTTATCTCCTCAACGATATTATCTGCCTGCCCTGAATTAATCCTGCCCTCAAAGCACCTTTTCCTCACTGCCTTTTTAATATCATCTTTAACAATAATATCAGATAGTATTTCGTGAATTAACCTGCCCCGCTCAACAGGATCGTCATCACTGCCGTGAAGGGCGGCGGGGAGACTTCTTCCGGCCATCCTCAGCCCCGGTTTGTTTACAACATCATGCACGTGGTATCTTTCAGCCACCAGCTCTTCATCGGCGGGTTTACCCGCACGCCTGAGGCATGGAGCCGGAGAGCCACACCTGAACGCCCGGTTGACAGAGTCCCACGTCCATTCAATTCCGCCATCAGAAAACTCCTTGCCGGCCGGAGCAGCAGGGCCCAGTGTCAGCCAAAGCAAATCGGACACCGACTTGACATCACCCTTTTCAAGCCTGCCGGCTGCAGGCACGGGAGCAAAAACAAAAAGCTCGTCAGTTGCCCGGGTAAGCGCCACGTAGAGAAGGTTGAGGTTATCGACGAACACCTGCATCTTCTCACTGAAATAATCAGGAGCAAAGATGCTTGCTGCAAGATCACTCCTGTACTTTACAGGAACAAGGGGCAATTGGTCAAACGGTTTCCTGTCAGGCCTGCACCACAGGAAATTGTCGAACATCGGGTTATGATCAGTAAGCCAGTCGCCGAAAGGTAATACAACCACCCCGAACTGCAGCCCCTTTGACTTATGGACTGTCATGATCCTTATAGCATCCTGATTCTCGTTACTGCTTACGGCAATCCTGTCGCCGTTCTCCTCCCACCACTGCACAAAAGCAGAAGCCCCGCCGGCCTCACGCCGGGAAAAATCGACAACCGCATCCTGGAAAGCCATCAGATAAGGTATCTCCCTTTTACTTGTATCGAGGCCGAAATACTTTATGAGTTGTTCAACAAGCTCATAAAGGGAGAGCCGCTGAAGCATGTCAACAGAAGCGGTAAATTCCCGGGGCATCAGTTTTTCCCATCCCTCACCGGAGTAGTTGCGGATATCGCCAAAGAGCTTGTGGTCTGTAGTGCAATCCCCCGGCCTTTGTCCGAGATACCTGCAGTATTCGTTCATGATAACAGCCCGGTCGAGTTTGCCGGACGGATCTGTAATGAACCTGATCAGTGCCAGGAGCAAACGTACAGAAACCGACTCTTTCAATACCAGGAACTCTTCTGATATGAATGCCAGTTTGCCCGCATCACCTCCCTCCTGACCGGCCTGCCATTCCAGCAGCCGCGAAGCAATATCACTGCCGTCGCGGTTGTTGCGTACGAGAATTGCAATATCACTCAGGCTGAATCCCCTTCCTGTGATATCCAGCAGCAGTCCCGGCAACCTTTTCAGAACATCCTCCCTCCAGTCGCCTTCGGCATTTTCTATGAAGTCAACCTGCACAAAACCGCCCTCGCGTCCTGCATCGCCTGGTACCTCCTGTTTATGCCGGCTGTAGGCATTCCTGATCCTTTCCTGCAGTAATGCCGTATCTGAAGCATCATACCCTGCATCTTCACATTCCCGGGCCAGCTGGTTCTCCATCAGTCCCGGGGCAACCCCAAACAAGGCGTTGTTAAATTCAACAATAGCAGTTTTGCTCCTCCAGTTGTACTTTAGTGTTTCGGTCTGACATCCAAATTTTCCTGCCGCCTCTTCAACACCCGATGCAAGTATGTTCCAGTCGCTGTTTCTCCAGCGATAGATAGACTGCTTCACATCACCCACCAGTATGTTCCGTTGCCCCCGGCTTATACTTTCTATTATCAATGGAATGAAATTCTGCCACTGCACCCGTGAGGTGTCCTGAAACTCGTCTATCATAAAATGCCTGTAGAACCAGCCGGTCTTCTCATAGATAAAGGGCGCCTCATTGGTGCCAATAATTCCCGAGAGGAGTGTGACCACCTCCGACAGCAGGATCATGTTTCTTTCTGCCGAGTAGCTCCTTACATGCAAGGCAATATCATTCAGAATGCCAAGCGTATAGAAGCTTGATAAAATATGCCGGGCCGAAATCCAAAGCGGATGCCCGTGCCTGTATATATCCATAGCCTCATCAAGTGCTTGCTGCAGGCCCCCATCCAGCAAAGCCCCGATCTCCTGCTTCACGGGAGAATCCTTACCTGCCCAGTCGGTCAGGCCGGAGGCTTCTGTAACCCTTTTGCCCGGATCATACTTTTTCTTTTCATATATTTTTTCAAAATAACCTGCAACACCATTGCTTCCGTATTTGAAATCACTTACCTCCAGTCCACCCCGTTTTATGATATCCAGTCCTTTCCTTCCGGCCTCTTCCATTGCCTTTTCATATCTGTTTACAATGGCATAAAGTCCTCCCATGTATGAGTTCAGGAATGCACGGTCGGATAGTTTTCCGGTCATCTCCCCCCTTACCTGCATGAATTCCTCCCTGAACACCTGCTGCCCCAGGCGTGTCATATCCTGCCTGAAGTTCCACGACCTGCCCTCCCTTATCCTGCTCTCGGCATATTCCATTAGCCATCCCTGCAATTCCTGGTCAGTTGAGCTGTCAAGCATTATAAGATCAAGTACCCGGTCAAGTACCCTCCGGTTGTCCAGTTCAAGGTCGAAAGCCGACTGCAGTCCCGCTTCCCTGGCAAAACCCCGTATTATCCGCTGAAAAAAACTGTCGATCGTGCCGGCAGAAAACCTTGAATAGTTCTGCAGGATAGCATTCAGTATCTCACCTGCTTTTTGCCTTACATGATGCTCTGATATTTGCTGTTCCTCCATGAGCATCGCAAGGTAGCCGGACTTTTTTCCGGTGGCCAGACCATGGAGCTCAGCCACGATCCTCGTCTTCATTTCAGCAGTAGCTTTATTCGTAAATGTTACGGCGAGTATTTGCCTGAAATCCCCTCCGAAAGCAAGCCTGAGGTACTCACCGGTGAGTTTATATGTTTTTCCCGAACCGGCCGAGGCTTTATAGATTACAAGATCAGGCATAATTATAATTGAAAGGTATACGGATAAAGCCGTGAGTTTCCGGCTTGTATAATACATATCCGAGCTGTCTATTTGTGACGAAATTAGGAAAAAAAAAGA
>SLRB01000029.1 GCA_007131165.1 Bacteroidales bacterium
CCAGCTCATTTCCATCAGGTTGAATGGTTGTCCGGCGACCGAACACCAGGTTCAGTCCGAACCAGAGATTAACACTGTTGGTCCGGTGCGGCATAAAGGTGGAATTGAGATTATAGGAAACAACGTAAAACTGAAGTCCGGGAGCCGTCAGAGCAAGGCCAAAACCCAGGTTATTATACCTGTTGTTCATTGCCGACCAGGAGAGCGAGGCAGAAAGCCATCTTCCCACATTGGTCTGCGCCGAAAGGGTCACGGCCTGCTCCAGCCTGCCGCGGTAGATCTCCGAACGGCTTAGCAGTCCGAGACTCAACATCTCATAAAGGTCATAAGTACCCCCCAGGTATATCCTCGCAGGTAATCCCCTTGTAAACGGGTTGCTTGTATCGCTTATGCCAAAAACATGATCAAGTGTATCTATAAGGTTATCAAGCGGCTTGGAATCGTCGCCGGCATCAAACGCGGGCGACAGGTCAATTCCGTCAAACTCAAACTCCCCGTCAATTTTCAGGTTGTAAACATCCTCCTGCCAGCTTATGAAACCAAGGTCGGTTATGCTGGCAAACAGGGTAAGGGGTTCCATCAGCCTGTAGGTCGCACCGATATCCACAGCAAAACCAGCGTTCCCGGAGTTGAAGACCCAGTCAAGCGGATCATAGCCTTCGTCGTCAAAATGAGGCCTTATCTCATCTATGTTGCCATCCTGGTCGCGGATAATGGTAACCGGAAGCGACATGTTTACGGTTATATCCGACCTCAGCAGGGTGTTATAGGTATCAGGTTCCGTGTACAGGGATATATCGGAATTGTCGAACGATACCGCAGCCTTGCCGAACAGGAGTTTGGCACGCCCACCCACGCTGATATCATCTGTCAGCTGGTATGAATACCCGGCCGCATACTCCCTGAAATAGTTCAGGTCGATCCCGATTTCAGAAAAATCGGCCTTTTTGCGCGTGAACTGTTCATTGCCGAACAACCCCAGCATTACAAGGTCCTTCGGGATAAAAGCCCTTAATGAATTCCTTTCTGATATCCCGAAACTGAAATAATGACGGTCAACACCGAACCCGAAATTAATCAGGTTAAGGTAAAGCTCGGGGCTTATTGTATTTCTCTCCCGCAGCTTTGACGCAAAATCGTCAATATTGGCATCTGGATGCAGGAAGGTGATGAGCGAATCGTATTGAGGATGCTTGAATACAAAATCGCTGAAGCTTGCAAAGTTTGTCCTTGCATTCACATTGAATGACGACAGCATTGGTATTCCGATATGAAAACTATGAGGATGCTGAATTGCGGGGTTCAGCAGCGAGGACTGCGGCAGCCTGTTCATGAAATAGACAGTCTGCCCTGTCTGACCCGAAGCATCATGCAGGCCGCCAGCCGCTGCAATTATTATTGCAGCAGCCGCAACAACAAACCTTGATGCTGTTTGTTTATATCTGCTGGTATATCTGACTGTAAACATATTGGTTCTGTTTTTTTTAGGTTTCACTTTACCGGCCCGGCATTCAGTTACTGACATTCATATCGGCCCTGAGCCTTATCCTGAAATCAAGTCCGTTTGTCGTCTGTAACTTTACAGGCACCTGCTCATCATTGTACCTTCCTGTGTTCAGCCTGGCCGACAATATAAGGTGGCCCGCCTCCCTCAGATGCCCGACAGTGGAGCCGGTTATTTCGACCTCGGCTGCCGAAGACTTGCCGGGGCCAGGAACCACGAAACCGCCGGCATCAACATCGGCTGCATCGAGCAGCATAATTGTCTCAAAAGTATAAACCACGTTATTGTTAACCGAATCGTAAAGGCTGAGGTCAAGTTCCGCCCCAAGCGGGAACCTGTTGCTCACGTCGATCGACAGCACCACCCTTTCGATGATATCGGCATCATCGGCCTCGATCCCGAGCTCCAGCGTATCGGCAAACTGCAGGTCGGTGAGGCGAAGTTCGAGTGGGAGGTCGATATCCATACCCATCAGCAATCTCGATTCTGAAGTGATAAAGTTTGGGACCCCTGTATCACCTTCGGGGTTTTTCAGCCCCTTTGCCTCCAGCCTGATACTTGCCGGGGGCAACGCGATGAATTCAACAATCTCTGAAGTTTCACGGTCGATCACTATCTCACCCTCTGCATTCTCGAAGGGCTGGTCCGGGGTAGCGATTTCAAATCCGGGGTGATCCTCAGGCAGCAACAAAACCCTTTTCTGGCCGTCGCCGGATAATGCGTCAAGGTTAAAGCTGAGATTCACCGGCACACCCGCGTTGTTCTCATAGAACAGCCGCACCGAAGGGTTCGTCAGCCTGAAGTCACCGGTCAGCCGGTCGAACAGGTCAAACCCGAGATCAAACTCCTCATCATCCAGCCCGATTTCCTGGGTGCCGAAGAACCCGGTGGCATAGCCTGTCACAAAACCACTGAATTCCATAACATACCCAATATTGCCCGGTGTCACATCAAAAGGCCTTATCTCATCGCCCCAACCCGCCGACACGGTATATCTCACTGCAATATTATTGCCCCAATCATCAAAATCTATTGCAAGTCCCCCAAGTCCCTGCTCTTCCTCTTTCATATGCCCCATCCCGTCGGTTATCAGCTCAATCGACTTTGAAGCACCGTTTTGATCGACATTTACCATCTCTGCATTCAGGCTGATACCGGAGCTGTAGTTATCAGCCGAGCAGTATACCTTCCCGCTGTCCAGCACAAGGTCATCTACAAGTTCACCTCCGGGGAAGATCACCGGCAACAGCTCCTCAGCCGCCGCAAACGTAACGAATGGCACCCTTGCATTGCCCATGTCGGCTTTGAGGTTTTCTGCAGTCACCTCCACATATATATCATCCTGCAGATCGACGAACACATCCTCATCTCCGCTGCCGGGTGTGTAGAAATCCATTATTTCTATACCGGGCTCATGCCGCAACATCACATATTCAGACCGGAATTCAGCCGTTGCAACTTCACCAGGCTGAAGGTTCTCAAAAAAATGGCCCCCGATGTATGAGTTATCCTCCATATTCACAAGGTTGAGCATAAAGCTGACTTTCACCGGCAGGTTGTTTGTAACCTTCATCTCAAAATCGCCACCTGTCAGATGTGCATAATCGATATCATCAAGTGCTGAGGC
The DNA here is from genome assembly GCA_007131165.1 of Bacteroidales bacterium. Classification (GTDB taxonomy): domain Bacteria; phylum Bacteroidota; class Bacteroidia; order Bacteroidales; family PUMT01; genus PXAP01. The sequence goes on from SLRB01000029.1 coordinate 3,132, forward strand.
AGGCACAATTCCCACGTACGGGCTGCCAACCCCTATAAAATGGCTGTTTGTCCCGTCCCTTCCGCGAATATCATAAGCGTACTCATCCCACATGTTCCCGGGTGTCGTGATAAAATCCAGGGTTATGGATGCCTCCGTACTTATATCGTTCAGTCCAAGAGGCTGAATGTCAAAGTTCCGCATCACGGGAGGAGGTGCTTCAATCTCAAGAAAATCGGAGGCTTCAAGCATGAAAAGTGTATCCATCCTCAAAGCAAGGCGCACCGTGTTGTCTTCTTCAAAGAAAACCAGTGTATCATCCGGCTCCAGCAGGTCACCCAGCGTCAGTGTCCCGTGGGCAAGGGGCAGCGCCAGCGACGGTTTATAGTTTATCTTCCCGTCGAACCTGTCAAAATCGAAATTATCCTGTACACATGATGCCAGACCCAGTATGAGCACGGCAATCAACAACGCCAGCAGGTTTTTGGTTCGGTAAGTTCTCTGCATAGGAATCTATTTTTGAATTAGCAATATACGTCGAAATAAATAAAGGCAAGCCGGCAATGGGCGGCTCCCGCTCCCGGTATGCAACCTGCTGCAGCGCGGCGGCATACCGGCAGATAGTCAGTATACGAGATAATTGTATAAAAAGTTGTGATCAGATCCCACAACCAGGTTAAAATTGCCCTGTCCCGTCCTGAAGAACCCGATGGTAAAGTGTGACCTTCCCGCAAGAGGGAACCCCTCATATATACTGCCGTCTGAGTTGAACAGGTATATTTGTCCCCCTTCCCTGTCCACCACCCCGATCTTCCTGTCGGCACGCCCGAAATGGTAATACCCGGGTTCATGAATGATGGCAGACGGAAATTCATGGCTGTAAAGTGGCGACTGGTCCCTTCCATACACATCGAGCCTGTTACCATCGATAAATATGTAATCTTTATAACCATCGGCATTTACATCCTGGAAATCGAAAAAGTGGCCGGGTGAATAGTCTCCCAGCTTAACCACCCCGGTGCTGCCGTCAAAACCAATATGCCATACCTGCCCGAGAGTATCGGTAAGTGTGATCCGCGGGTCGCTTGCAGGTGTCCTGCCCTCGTATACTATGTTGTTATGCACTGCAACAGGAAACACCTTTTCAGGCCTTACCCTCACGTTGCCTCTTCTGTCGAGGATATAAACCCTGTGCCGGTCGGCAAAAACTATATAATCTCTACCTCCCGACCTTATATGTTTAACAGGATGGTAAACATTATGCTCTGTCCGGCCAAACTCCCAGCCGGGCACGATGTTGCCGTCGCCTGAACGGACCACCACCGACCTGTCGTCGAGGGCTACAAATATCCTGTAGTTTCTGTCGTTTTCATAGTCAAACACCGATAAGGCGTTGGTAGCAGGTGAGGGTAAGCGCAGAGGGTACCTTCCCACATCATTGCCATTACGGTCGATCAGAAATATCTGGTCTCTGGTATTGAACAGCATCTGCAGGCGGTTGTTCCTGTACAGGTCGATCTGGTATACATCGCCCATTATCCTTCCCGGCAGGGGCCTCTGCCACAAAATGCGGCCGGCGCGGTTGATAAGGTATATATTATTGTTCTCATCCTGCACAAAAATTTCATTCTCGCCTGTGTGATGATTTACCAGCAGCTGGGGCTTAAAATCTGTAACCGTATCGAGCAGGGTTTGCCATTCGGTTTGCGGTTCCTCACTCACCGCAGGGGAAAATTTCAAAAATATATTATTATATATCATATCCCTGCCGGTGCTGAACTGCACCGATGCAGCCTGAAATTTCCTGGCAGATTCAGTATTCCCGGCAACCGATGATGAAATATCCTCATTCATTAAAGACGTAAGCAACCCCAGCGATCGTGGTATATCGGAATACAGCCAGAAGTTGCTCCTGGACATCAGAAACTCCGAAAAGTCGCTGAAACGCCGGTCCGACCTCAGTGTCTGGTTAAGCACGTTTGCATGCAGAAACCCGGAAAGGCCGCTAAGCGATTCGCCAAAAACAAGGTAGTTGTCGACAAATGTGTACCAGGCCGTTTCAGCTTCCCCAAAAGCATCACCTGCCAGCAACCTGCCGGTTTTGGGAAAGGGGAACCTGTATATATCGAATGAGGTCTCACTGTCAATCCGGTACGATTCGCGGTAAGATGCAGAAGGCCTGCCGGTAAGCCGGGCATGATGCCCGAGCATCTCCTCCAGGGCCCCGGATGCAAGAGACCTGCTGCGCGTCCTGATCATAAGGAACGATTCGCCGTCACCTGCCGGCTCCTCCCATCCCGACATTACGAGTACTATCTCGCCCTCCATAAATGAATGAAAAGCCTGGTAGAAGTCGCTACCCGTGAGACTGACGAACTCTTCGAGTAGTTCTTCCCTGTTTTCGGCTCCTCCTTCGCTCCTTACCCATTCGTCGAGGTTTTCATGAAAAAGAGGCACGTCGCTAAGTCCCATAGCCATGAAAGCAGAGGCATAACCGGGAATAGATGAGACGGCCCGGATCTCTGCAGGCGACTGTCCCCTGAAAATATCCAGGTAGCCCTCCCCG
>SLRB01000285.1 GCA_007131165.1 Bacteroidales bacterium
ATGCTGTGATGGTCTGCCCGCAGCCCAACTATCAGGGTGAAAATCTCCGGCCATGTATAAGTGTACTCGCCGAACACACCCGGTACCGATTCAGTGCGCCTCATCAGCATGTCATTGAACTGCTCGTTATATTCGTCGAGCTGGTAGCTCACCCCGCTGTTGATCCTGTGGTTTGTCGAGCCTAAGATCGATTGATAGACTATATTCGAATAAAGGCTCCTTTGTTGGCCGGCATACTCATTGAGGCCATAAAACGATTCCTGGTCATACCATGTACCAACTGCCATTATGCCGATACTGGACTGGATGGTGTTTGGCAGGAAAAAGCCCGCTTTCAGGAATCCCTGCAGCCTGGTTGTGCTTGTTTCCGTACCCCAGGCGTTTGTTGTACCCCTGTCGGCCGACCTGTCGAAAAAGGTTTGCCCCCCATACTTTGTGTCACCCAGAACGTGTATACCAAACTGGATGTGCCGTTTATCTTCAACTTCGTGGTTCCAGCGGTTCATAAAGTTGACTTGTGTACCGAGCGGCACATCAAGGAATGTATTGTTATTGTGGTCTATTTCCATTTGTTGGGTGGATACGTGCCCCAGAAGCATAGTGCTCCAGGTATCGTCAATCTCAAGTGCCGAGTTCATGTTTGCCTCAAGTCTTCCCTCGTTGCTTGCAAAAAGGTTGAGGAAGAGTGCTTCTGACCTCTGGGGTTTTTTGTACTCGACATTTATCTGGCCTGTTGTCGATTCGTAACCATTCAGCACAGAGGCACTTCCCTTTGAGATCTGGATCGATTCCATCCATGTACCCGGAATGTAAGTAAGCCCGTATGTCGAAGACAAACCCCGTATGCCGGGAAGGTTCTCAAACATAAGCTGCGAATAGACCCCGGCAAGTCCCAGCATCTGGATCCTCCTTGCACCGGTTATCGCATCGGAATAGCCTACATCGACCGTGGCAGTGTTCTCAAAACTCTCTGATAGATTGCAGCATGCGAGGCTCTGCAAACCGTTTATTGTTATAACCTCTGTTTTTGACGGTTCGATTGCAGAGATAAAGCTCCCGCCCATTCTTCTGCGCACAGTTACCTCTTCAATATGAATATTTTCGGTAAGGAGTATTTCAATAAATGTTTCGCCGGGCTCTATGGCAAGGGTATCTGCTGCATAGCCGGTATAACTGACCACAAGGTAAAGGGTTTCGTCAGTATTTGGTTTATGCAGGTCGAACCGGCCTTCTTCGTCGGTTATACCACCCATCGTAGTACCTGCCCAATGCAGCGAGGCGTAGGGAAGAGTTTGTATTTCCTGCTGTCCGTTGTTTTCGACTGTGGCCCTGACTATACCCCGCAGGTGCTCGTGCATGCCTGTATTCTGGGGATCAGCCTGCAACCGGAAGTTTACGCCATGGTTTTCAGCAGCATAAAGGCCGGAAGTAAACAGCAGCATAGTAGATGACAATAGGATCTGGTTTAATAATTTTGGTGTAGACATGATTTGCATATTTACTGTGAAAAAAATAATAATTGCGACATGTCTCCAGGGCATGTCTAATCACGGTAAACAGGCGGTTTTCATAAAATGAGCACCCGGTTGAGAAGGGTAAGTTCTCTGGCGGGCAGTTTTGGGGGTGGATCAGTATTTGATTTAGGGCCAAACTTATTGCAGACGGCTGTTTTGTATGCCATCTGTGTAAGAATACCAGGGTGAGCAATCAGTTTACCGGCTTCTACTGAAGGATGATCTGTCTTGACGAAATGATCTTCAACGGCAATAAACAAAACTGTGTTTGAACAGCATTCGGCTGTTTCGGGGGTTTCGGCGCAGTTACCATGATCATGAGGATAACCACTGTGGCAGACGGTACCAGGGGTCAGCTCATTACCGCCGCCGCTGGTGCAGCACATGTTTTCATTGGATTCGTGTGCATGATGTTCGCAAGGCTCTCCGGTAAGCGGCCTGAAGAAGAAAAGGTCAGTAGTTTCCTCCTGACTGCAGTAATGCAGGGTAAGGTATACCCCGGAAGAGGATACCAGGAAAAGCATTCCGAGCACTGCTGTAATTATATGTTTAATAAGCCCGTACAATTTTTTGATGTGATGCTGTTGATAACCTTAAGACATTACTAAAAAAACAAAGATAATTTATAATTGTTCTAAACAAAAATATTTTCAGATTTTTTAAAACAATCAGAATGGTCAATACGGTTGATTTTTTCAGCAAGCATCAAGAATTGCAGCCGCAATGCACATATCGAGCAATGTAGTGATTTTTATGTTTTCAGGTTGTCCCTTTACCAGATGGATTTTATGTCCCGCCTTTTCGGCAAGTGTTGCCTCATCAGTAAACAAGGGGTCATAGTTTTGCCTGAATGCACCGATAAGGATATCGGACTGGAATACCTGGGGTGTTTGCACCATCCTGAACACTGAACGGTCGGCTCTGAAATTACTGTCACCTTCCACCAGACGGATCGATTCGGATGGCTCGGTTACCGGGACCGCATTGCCCAGCGCTGCAGCCGTGTCGAAGCAGGTCTGTATCAGGGCCCGGCTTACCAGCGGCCTTACACCGTCATGGACTGCAACCAGCATGCCGGGCTTTACCTTTTCCATTGCATTTTTCACAGAATGGTGACGGGTCCTGCCTCCCTCTATGATTGTGTGCGGAATGGTGAACTTATGTTTCCGGCACAGGGTATGCCAGTATTTAACCTGTTCGGGCGGCAGCACAACCAGTATTTCCATATCCGGATTGTATCCGTTGAACTCCCTTATCGTTTTCATCAAAACGGGGTCGTCCCGGAGAATAAGAAATTGCTTGGGTATATTGGTGTTCATACGTGTACCCGATCCTCCTGCTACGATAATGGTTATTTGATCCATAATATACTGGTTTTATCCCGGTGCCGCTCTCATTTTACATATATGGTAATCGCCAGGGCGGGATGTGAAATTACTAAATTATCGGATAGTTTAAAAAACCTTAATTTTTTACCAGTGCAATGTAACGAATCTGCTTCACGGTCGTCTCATAATCAGGAACCGAAAAGCAGGGAGATATGGAATCGCTTGACATACTAATAAACAGCCAGGAAAAGAGAATAGACCAGCTATTACAGTTGCGCTACCGGTGCGACGAAGAAAACACGGGGAACTACCCATACTCTTGCATCCCTGATAAAGGCAATATTGATCATGATCTTGAAAAGGCCTATGAGCAGCTGGCTATCTACAAAATCAGGAAAATGATGGGATACTGCGGCTAAAAAGTCCCCGAAATTACTCTTGCCATGCTGCAGGGAAGCAACATTCCCGATATACGGATTTATATTTAATGCCGTAAAACCCACAAGTCTTTTTAGCTTGTGGGATATCAGCTTTGAACCATCCGGCCACTTTGTGGTGGATTTTTTAACCCAGGGCAATGAGCCAGCCATTATACTTCCGGCAGCTCCGTTTTTCGACCGGCAGCTCCCTTTAAAAATCTTCCGGCTATTAATCAATCCGCATGAGAATTTTAAGGATCTTTACGACCAGGCTAAAGGAAAATATTTATATTGCAGAAATTTTTAAATATTATGCCTGAAAACTTAAAATTATTATATGCTATGGATACTACAGGTTCAAAACAGTTGATTGGACGTCGTCCGCGTGTTGGTATAAGACCAGCAATTGACGGCAGGCGCAAGGGTGTAAGAGAATCTCTTGAAAACCAGACAATGGACATGGCAAAAAGGGCGAAGGCCCTTATTGAATCAAGCCTGCGCCATGCCGACGGCAGCAAGGTGGAATGCATAATTGCCGATACTTGCATAGGAGGTGTAGCTGAAGCTGCGGCATGCGCCGACAAATTCAGGGCCGAAGGAGTAGGTGTGTCGCTTACAGTTACACCATGCTGGTGTTATGGCAGCGAGACCATGGATATGGATCCTGATATTCCTAAGGCAGTTTGGGGCTTCAACGGTACTGAAAGGCCGGGAGCCGTTTACCTGGCTGCAGTTCTCGCAGCACATAACCAGAAAGGATTGCCTGCCTTCGGAATTTACGGGCGCGATGTTCAGGACAGCGACGACGAAACAATACCTGCCGATGTTACCGAAAAGATCCTTCGTTTTGTTAAGGCCGGGATAGCTGTTGCGACTATACGCGGCAAATCTTATCTTTCGATGGGTTCGGTCTCGATGGGTATTGCCGGTTCGATAGTTGATCCGGTTTTTTTCGAAAAGTACCTGGGAATGCGTTGTGAATATACCGATATGACGGAGTTTGTGAGACGCATTAACGAAAAGATATATGACCAGGAGGAGTATGAAAGAGCAATAAGCTGGGTACGTGAAAATTGCCGGGAGGGAGAAGACCGGAACCCGCCGGGGAAACAGAGGAGCCGTTCACAAAAAGATGCCGACTGGGAGTTTGTTGTTAAAATGACTCTTATTGGACGCGATTTGATGGCAGGAAACAGGAAGCTGGAAGATGCCGGTTACGGTGAGGAGGCCCTCGGACATAATGCCATTGTTGCTGGTTTCCAGGGGCAGCGGCAATGGACTGACTATTTTCCCAATGGTGATTTTATGGAAGCGATCCTTTGTTCCTCATTTGACTGGAACGGTATACGGCAACCCTACATGCTTGCCACAGAGAATGACACTCTCAATGGTGTTTCTATGTTGTTCGGCCACCTTCTGACGGGTTCTGCCCAGGTTTTTTCGGATGTAAGGACTTATTGGAGCCCGGATGCTGTGAAAAGGGTGACGGGACATGCCCCGGAAGGAATCGCTTCGGGTGGCTTCATTCATTTGATCAACTCAGGTCCGTCGGCTCTCGACGGTACCGGCCGGCAGACTATTGACGGCAAACCTGCCATCAAGCCATGGTGGGAAGTATCACCCGATGAGGTGCAACAGTGTCTGGAAAATACCACCTGGGGGCCTGCCACAACCGAATATTTCAGAGGCGGGGGGTTCTCATCAACCTTTTTGACGAAGGGAGGGATGCCGGTTACGCTTTCGCGGATAAACATAATCGAAAACCTTGGGCCGGTGCTGCAGATAGCGGAGGGTTATACGGCTGAACTGCCGGAAGCGGTTCATGATATACTCAACAAAAGGACAGATCCAACGTGGCCGACAACCTGGTTTGTACCCAACCTGACGGGGAGCGGTCCCTTCAGGGATGTATACTCTGTAATGGCCAACTGGGGAGCCAACCACGGGGCATTTTCATACGGACATATAGGAGCCGATCTTATAAGCCTTGCTTCAATGCTCAGGATACCTGTATGCATGCATAACGTGCCGGAAGAGAAAATATACCGCCCTTCAGCCTGGGCTGCTTTCGGAATGGATCAGGAAGGGGCCGACTACCGTGCCTGCGCCAGTTATGGTCCGCTTTACGGGTAATACTATCATATCCCGGCAACAATAAGACAGCTGCCCGGCGTTATGTAAGAGGGACGGCCCCGGGATAGCCATTGCGTGAAACGCCCATGTGCTGACGCACACAAAATAAAACGTATAAAGCATGGGCGTTCCATGGATTGAAAAACAAAATAACCGTAACTTGAAATGGTAACACATTGTTAAACAATTTGCTAACTATACTTTATACAAATGAAACGCCCATGTGCTGACACACACAAAATAAAATGTATAAAGCATGGG
>SLRB01000329.1 GCA_007131165.1 Bacteroidales bacterium
ATTAAGGGCATTTGCTCGTCTCAACGCCTGTTTTACATCATCCACTATACCCATGCGGACTTCATTGTCCACTTTCAGCGAGGTTCTCATAAAGGGGATCTCAGCTTCATCCCGGGCTTCTCTCTCACTGGCTATGAAAGCAAAAATATCATCTGTTGTTGCAAACTGGTCATTTAACTGTATACGGGGCTCAGTACCCAAAAGCCTCTGAAACGCTGGCCTGGGCTTCCCTATGTAAATATAGCTTACCAGTGACTTCCTTTCCAGTTTTCTGACCTCGGTTGCTGACGGCAATCGCTGCATCACATTTATGGTAACTTCACGCATTGTTGTACTAACCATGAAAAAGAACAACAACATAAAAACGATATCGGGAAGTGAGGCAGTACTGATCCCCGGTCTTTTATCTTTATCTTTCCTTTGAAATTTTGCCATAATTAGTTTCCTCCTACTCTTCTGGGTTCGGCTTCAGAAATTCTCATCGGGAAAATCTTGCGAACGGCGGCCTGCTGATCAGAATCGAGCCTGTCATATACACGTCCGAATCTGTCCATTGAAAGTTCATTCCTGAGTTCATTATATGCCGCAGTCAATTCGTTCTGGACTTTGATATACATACCATAGGATGTTCCCCGGGCATTCTGGAGTGAGATTACCTGTCTTGAAATTGGGACTTCTCCAAAATATTCCACTTCTTCATCTATCTTTTCAGGCAGGTGCTCTTCATCATTGGGATTGGCAATGAATTCTTTGGCCCTGTCTCTAAGATTCCGAATATCTTCAAGTTGACCTTCGACAAGGAGCATGTCCTGTGCATTTACACGGACGGTGAAAATATTTCGCTCCCTGATCTGCTGGTCATCATCCAGTTCATCTTCTGGCATGGGCGGTAAAACCCTGGATATGCCAGAGTCCACATCCATAGTGGTTGCAACCAGGAAAAATATCAACAACATAAATGCGATATCAGCCATGGAAGCTGTGGGTATTTCCGGAATATTTCTTGCCATAATCTAATTCTTCATTTTTTGCTGCAAAATGCACAGCACAGATTTTTACCTAAATAGATTTCTGATCTCAGTATAAAAGATTGATAAAATTGCAATCGCAAGCAGAATATACATTGTGCCTAACTGAGTTCCTGCCATTTTAAGAACGTGCGGGACGTTGTCAGGATTTTCAGTGGCAAGGGGCAATACTTCATCAGATGAAAACTGCCATGCGATAAACACTATTACTGCCACTCCCACCAGGCCAATAAGAGTTTTTTTGGCATTTTTAGGGTTGGTTATCATCCTGATAGCCGGGAATATAAGGGCTGAAACTAAAGCCAGGCCAACCAGAACATATGCCCAGATCAGAATTGTCTCGGTTACAACCGGTTCTCTCATGGGAGTGTCTGCAGTTCCCGGGACATCAGTGCCGAAGTAGAATACCAGCATCAGGACAACTGATACACCCATAAGAACATACAGAGAAATGGTTATTATTCTTTGCACTAAATTGGACATGCTACCTATTTTTTGAGGTTATGTTTTACCAAAATATCGATAAGTGAAATGGAAGCATCTTCCATTGTATTAACAAGCGAATCGATTTTTGATGCGATATAATTGTAGAATACCTGGAGTATAATTGCTACAACAAGACCTGAAACTGTGGTTATAAGAGCAACCTTGATACCACCTGCAACAAGTGAGGGAGAAATATCACCTGCTGCTTCGATCGAGTCAAATGCAGCGATCATACCGATTACGGTACCCATAAAACCAAGCATGGGTGCAATTGATATGAACAATGATATCCATGTCATGTTTTTCTCCAGTAATCCTGTTTGAACACCACCATATGCAACTACCGATTTTTCAACAACATCAATACCTTCTTCGAATTTACTGAGTCCCTGGTAGAAGATACTGGCAACCGGACCTCTGGTATCACGGCATACTTCTTTGGCAGCTTCAATACCTCCGTTTTCGAGCGCTTCTTCTACATCAAGCAGCAGCTTTTCAGTATTTGTAGTGGCAAAATTCAGATAGAGTATCCTTTCTATTGCAATTGCAAGACCAAATATTAGAGCCAGCAGAACAACACCCATAAATCCGGCACCACCCTCAATAAAGATCCTTTTGATCTCCTGGTGAAGGGGTTGAGCTTCCTCTTCAACTTCAACTTCAACAGGGGGAGGAGTTACTTGCTCAACTTGTTCAGCGGGTTCTACAGTTTCTTCCTGAGCAACTGCTATATGTGATGCTCCAAATGACAGAATTCCCAGTACTGCTAAATACGCAAATAAATTTTTCATGGTTTGTCTAAAATTTAATTATTTATTAAATGTCAAGTTTTGCAAATGTAATTATAACTTTTTAAAATACAATTTTATTGTTATGCGGAGAAGGCGGGATTCGAACCCGCGATACCCTTTTGAGGTATACACACTTTCCAGGCGTGCGCCTTCGACCACTCGGCCACCTCTCCAGCTAAAAATAAAACTGCTTCGATTTAAATTTTCAGCGTGTGAAGGTACAAAAAAATCCATAATAAAAACAAACTGTCACTTTATTTCACCTCTGAGTGAGTTATTTATAAATGTTCTAATGTCTTTATTAGCGGTGTATTGTGCAAGAAGGAACATGATTTTCGTTACGGCAGCCTCGGTTGTGATATCGCTTCCGCTTAAAACACCTGCTTCAAGAAGTCTTTTGCCGGTATTGTATTTATTCATATCAACGCTCCCGGCAGCACATTGGCTGACATTCAGCAAAATGATGCCTCTTTTTACTGCGGCTTCTATTTCGGTTAAGAACCATGATGCGGTCGGGGCATTTCCTGCTCCGTATGTTTCGATGATTACGGCTTTAAGTCCGTCTGTATTAAACGTAGATCTCAACAATTTATTTGTTATGCCTGGAAAAATTTTCAGAATGGCAATATTGTTATCGAAAGAGTTGTAAATTTTTAATTTTTTGTCACCGTATGGATAATTAATTGCATGATAGTTATATTCTATTTTAATCCCGGTTTCTGCCAGAGGAGGATAATTATCTGACCGGAAGGCATTGAAGTAATCCACACTGTATTTTGTAGTCCGGTTTCCCCTGAAAAGCTTGTTTTGGAAAAATATGCAAACTTCGGGTACGGCCGGTGAGTTGTTTATTTTTCCTGCGGCTATTTCTATTGAGGATATCAGGTTTTCTTTGCCGTCTGTACGCAGCATCCCGATGGGCAGTTGAGATCCGGTGAAAATAACAGGTTTACCGAGGTTCTCAAGCAGGAAGCTGAGTGCTGAGGCTGAATATGCCATGGTATCGGTTCCATGCAGAATAACAAACCCGTCATAATCATCATAATGTTCACCAATTGCAGTTGCCAGTCTTATCCACATATCCGGTGCAATTTCCGATGAATCGACCGGGGGAGTAAAAGAGACAGCTTTAATTTCAAGGTCAAAACGTATAAGCTCCGGTAATTGCTTTGATATCTCAGCAAAATTAACCGGACGAAGGTTTCCTGTCTCCGGATCCAGTGACATGCCTATTGTGCCGCCGGTATATATGATCAGGATTGACTGTCTCTTTGGCATTATTCAGGTTTCAGATTGAACAGTTCGCAGGCATTTTCGGTTGTAACATTTGCAACCTCCTCAAAAGTCAGGTCTTTCAGCTCTGCAATTTTTTCAGCTATAAAGTGAAGGTAGGCGCTTTCATTGCGTTTACCCCTGTTTGGTGCGGGGGTAAGATAAGGAGAGTCGGTTTCAAGGACTATGTCTTTCAGGTCTACAGCCCTGACTACCGGTTCGAGACCTGAATTCCTGTAAGTAACTACACCTCCCAATCCAATTTTAAATCCCAGATCTGCAATTTCCAAAGCTTGTTCAACACTCCCCGAAAAGGCATGAAAAACTCCCCGCAGCCCGTTGCCTGAATGCGATTTGACAATTGCAAGTATTTTATTCATCGTCTCCCTGGAGTGAATTACAACCGGAAGTCCCATAATTTTTGCCCATTCAAGGTGAGTGATGAAGGAGGCCTCCTGTTCACCAAGGAAAGTGGTGTCCCGGTATGCATCCATTCCTGTTTCTCCAATCGCCACAAATTCATTATCACCTGCCATTTGCTCAAGGGTTGATAGCTGATGCCTGAAATCGTCTTTGACAGAATTCGGATGAAGGCCCAGCATCGGATAACATTGAGTGCGGTAACGCTTGCAGAGTTCCAGCATTGGCCGTGCAGATTCCAGGTCAATATTCGGCAGCAGGATTTTTATGACATTTTTATTAGCTGCATTCTCAATGACCCGGTCAACATCATCTTTGAAATGAGGTAAATATAAATGGGCATGGGTGTCAATCAGGTTCATTGTCTGTAATTTGTCATACAGCCCCCTGAGCCAGCATGGCATCGGCAACCTTAACAAAACCTCCAATGTTTGAGCCTCTGACGTAATTTATATATCCATCCTTTTCACTTCCAAATCTTATGCAGGTCTCATGAATATCTTTCATAATCTGCTGCAGTTTTTGATCGACCTCTTCACGGTGCCAGCTCATTCTCATTGCATTTTGAGTCATCTCCAGTCCGCTCACTGCAACTCCCCCTGCATTTGCAGCCTTTCCGGGCCCGTAAAGTATCCGGTTTTTCAGATATATCTCTACCGCTTCTGTTGTTGATGGCATATTTGCACCTTCGGAAATAACGAAACAACCGTTTTTGATCAGAGTTTCTGCATCCTCCTTATTGATTTCATTCTCTGTCGCACAAGGCAGTGCAACATCGCACCTGATAATCCATGGCCGTTTACCATCATAATACTCCACTCCGAATTTTTCTGCATATTCACTGATCCGCCCGCGTTTAATATTCTTTATTTCCATTACAGATGCCAGTTTTTCACGGTCTATCCCTGCGGGGTCATAAATAAAGCCGGTGCTGTCTGAGAGTGTAACAACTTTGGCCCCCAGTTCTGTTGCCTTTTCAGTGGCAAATTGAGCCACATTTCCTGAGCCTGATACAGCAATGGTTTTCCCTTCAAGGCTATCATTGCGGGTCTGAAGCATCGCCTGGGCAAAATAGACGCAACCATATCCTGTCGCTTCAGGCCTGATGAGGCTTCCACCCCATTCTCTGCCTTTCCCCGTCAGCACTCCGGTGAATTCGTTCCTTAATCGTTTATACTGTCCGAACATGAAACCTATCTCCCTGCCTCCAACACCTATATCGCCGGCAGGTATATCAGTATCAGGGCCAATATGGCGGCTCAACTCGGTCATAAAGCTCTGGCAGAACTTCATGACCTCATTGTCTGTTTTACCCTTGGGGTCAAAATCGGAGCCCCCCTTTCCTCCGCCCATGGGTAATGTTGTAAGAGAATTTTTAAATACCTGCTCGAAGGCCAGAAACTTCAGGATACCAAGATTTACAGTGGGGTGAAAACGTATTCCTCCCTTGTAAGGTCCGATTGCCGAGTTCATCTCAATTCTGTAGCCTTTGTTTATTTGTATTTCACCCTTATCGTCTATCCATGGTACCCTGAACATTATTATTCTTTCCGCCTCTGCTATCCGTTCAAGAATCTTGGCATGTTTATATTTAGGATTATCTTCAATAAAAGGGATAAGTGATTCGGCCACTTCCCTGA
>SLRB01000120.1 GCA_007131165.1 Bacteroidales bacterium
ACCTGGTCCTGTGCGGACTGGGTGGTGTTTTTGTAGAGGTGTTTAAAGATGTTGCCGGCGGACTGGCTCCGCTTGACCGGGAGGAAGCTGCAAATATGATAGGGAGGATCAGGGGGCAGGCTGTGCTATCTGGCACCAGGGGCCGCAAGGGGGTTAATACCGAAATGTATGCTGACATACTTGTAAGACTTTCTGCACTGGTGCAGGCAGTACCCGAGATTACAGAGATGGACCTCAATCCCCTGTTGGGTACTCCGAACCAGGTGATAGCAGTCGATGCAAGGATAAGGATTGATAAGACAACCTGATGAAGGCTTTTGCCTGCCGGGCTATGCCCTGTCTTCCTGATCGTACTTACGGCAAACATATATTTTAGCATGGTCGCGGACGTTGACAACCGGAGCGTAAAGAATTGCAGGAGCATCGATCGGTTTATCCCTGCTGGTTACGTATACCTGACCCTTTAGCAGAACCCCCGTTTTACCTTTAAGCTCTACCGGATGGTTGTCGCCAGCAAATATGATTTCGCCGGTTGCTATCCACTTCCTGAGTTTATTGCGTCTCCATTTGCTATAAGGATCCATCTTCGCCAGATAGTTCTCAACAAAACGGCTTCCGGCAATTTTCCATAACCGCTTTTCAAGCTCCGGAGATTCCTTCATCAGGTTATTCATTGCTTTTACCGGAAGCTTCAGTGCAGTTACAGGCTGCTCTGCTGTAACGGTGGCCGTCCTTGTAACACCCATCAGCGGGGCCATCTCGCCTATTACGCTGCCAGGGCCCAGTATATCGATAATCGAGCTTCCGGATTCGATTATTACATTGCCCCTGAGTATTACAAATAATCCCTCGCCGGGTTTATCCTCCTTTGACAGACGTTCTCCTACTGAAAACACCCTTGTGGTAAATGAATTGACTACCTTTTTGAATATGTCAGGCTCTATGCCTTTCAGCCATTCTGCCTCATTGAGCAGTTTCATCGCTTCCGGAGCTTTGTATTGCGGGGGTCGGTCAATGAGAGATTTCATCCTGCCCTCGATATCAGTCAGCATTTTACCTGCTTCATCAGGTTCGACCCTGCCGCTCTTAAGCAGTCTCTTTACCGTGTTACGCTGATGGTTGAGTGTTGAACGGATGGCCTGCCTTGTTTCGATTGCATTGTATATCTCGGGAAAGGCGTCTCTCAGGTTTCTGAGGAAAGTAAGGCCCTGTATCCGGTTTTCGGCTATCTCATCTTCAATGATACTCAGGTTATGAGCCTCCGGGCTGTCATCGCCGCTTTCGGCGGTAACCGACATATGCAGGCTGGTTACAAGCTTTTCAACTTCTTCCTGTGCGGCCACGAAACCTCTTGCAGAGTCATAGCTAACGGCCAGCCTTTCGAAGAAGAGCTTTTCGGCTATACGCCCTACCAGTGGAATAGACTGGAGCGTGTTCATGAATTTGGGTGTTTTCCAGAACTGCTCAAGGTCTTTTCTCTGAGAAAGAGATATTGTTCCGCCGGCATCGAGAAGCACGTCGATATCGTCCGACAGCTGCTGTACTGCTGCAGGGCCAAGCAAGCCTTCGCCGAACTGCCTCCAGTAACTCGCCTTTTCTTTCTGAAGAATACGTTTACGGGTTTCTGATATGGTCTCAAGTTGCATATCATTATCTTCAATTGTATTATTAAGGTCATCAGGTTTTTCAGGCAGATATTCCTTTACGGCGTTCCAGTTGGCGCCGCTCATGAATCTGTCATCCTTGAGCTTTTCAATCGCGTTCTCAGTGCTTTTGTGTATATATCTTTTCGCATTTTCCATCATAGCCAGCTTGGCAGAAGCGATACGTGTAAGACCAAGCTTCTCAACAATGATCTTAATGGTAGTGGCATTTACGAGTGAGTAGAGTATTACCATTCCGGCGGTAAGCGAGAGCACTTCATTTCTTATATTTTCGGCAATGCCTGTTTCGGAGGCTACAATAAGAGCGAGGGCAAGGGATATGGCGCCCCTGAGTCCTCCCCACCATACTACCACGGCATCCTTTATGGACAGACCGTATCCTATCCTGCGCATCAGAGGATAGAAAGCTCCTATTATCAGAGCCCTGATAATGATGGTCGCAATATATATAATCGCAAGGATGAGCAGGTCGGAAGGGGCAAAGGTTATACTACGGGCAATAACAACACCTACAATGAGAAAAATCAGTGTATTGGCAATGAAAGCAGCAAGTTCCCAGAATTCATGAAGGAAGTGGCCAACTTCCGGGCTTATGCGGGTGCGGCCTGCACCTGCCATGATCACACCAAATGCAACTACTGCAAGTATTCCCGAGACATGGAAAAAACCTTCGGCAACGAAGAAGGAGAGATAGGCTGCACCAATAATTACAGTGATCTCAAACAGGGCATCGTTAAAAACTCTCTTAACCCAGTTGATAACTATAATTCCAATGAGTATCCCGATAAGTGTGCCTCCGAGAGCAACTTTGATGAATTCGAGCAGGACGGGGGTGTCGCTGCCTGCACCGGTAATGGAAAGCAGGAGCACCATGAAAATTACTATTGCAGTCCCGTCGTTGAGCAGAGATTCGCTCTCTATAAGAGTTCCAAGCTTTTTGCTTGCGCCAAGTTCCTTGAGTATTGAAACAACAGCTACCGGATCGGTGGCGCACACAATTACCCCGAAAAGCAAAGCAACCGGCCATGTCCAGTGGTCGAGTCCGAGACCCATTCCCCTGATGCCCATAGCTGTCGCACCGGTCAGGATAAGTGCTATTATTATTCCCGGCACTGCAAGTAAAAATCCGTTTCCGACCGATTTCTTGAATGTGTGTATATCGAGAGCAAAGGCAGCTTCAAACAGCAGTGCCGGCAAAAACACAAACAGGATTATATGCGGGTCAATATTCCCGGCCCAGTCCACCGACCGGCCAAGAAAAGCAAGGTCAATCTCCAGTGAGCCGATACCAACCGGACCGAAAAGTCCGAACCTGCTTGCAAGTCCGAGTAACATACCAAAAACAAGCAGCGTTATTGTAAAAGGCAGGGGGCTCTTCTGGAGGAAATGCCTCGTTGCAGTTCCTATGAACAGAGCCATTATTATAAAAAAGAGGGGGCTCATGTCGCCTTCATGCTGATCTGCACCTGGCTCAGGAGCTCCGCTGTTTGTGCCCGCAGAAGATACAGGATGATCATGGATTGCTGCGATTGCAGCGGGTGAGTTGGAAGTTCCGGTATTGCCGGCTAAAAATGTTGTGCCGGGTTCATAAGATAACCTGGCAGTCGTAGCTGCCGGGATATTGGAAGAAAATAGCAGTAACAGGAAACAGAGAAGTGTAATTGCAATTACCGGCCGGGTAGATTTGTGCATAATTTTTATGACATTAGAAATTCATCAAGAGATCTAAACTGTATCTGGTCAATAAAAGTACAAAAAATATTTAATCCCCAATACCACGTATAACATAAGGCAAAACATTACAAGCATGTGCTGCGGTAATGCATTGCCTCTTGCGGGTTATTTACGGGTAAAGTTATCTCCTGCCGGGTAGTTGCCGGCCTGAAGGAGCCGGAGCAACAAAAAGCATGGCTACTCCTGCTTTTTGCCGCGAATAAAGATAATAATGGTCAGACCAGAAAATCAGGTGAGACCCTGCGTATCCTGTCTATATCGTTGATTTTGGAAGCAACGTTAAACCCCTGCACGCATCTTACACTGCAAGAAGCGCAGTTGTTGCAGGCCTCTTCACCCAAATTCAGGGAATCCATTGTTTCCCTGGCAAGAGCCGGGCTTTTATATCCATATGCATACATATATGCACGCATCATGTCGGGAACGGGCAGCCTTTTTGAACACTCTTTTATACATTTTTCGCATCCAAGGCAGAACATGCCGGCCGTTGACTGATCGAGACGCAGGTCTTTCAGCTCATCTGGTGTCATGCCGATACTATGATTAACGGCAAAATTATCCTCCAGTTCCTGGAATGAATCAACGCCTGGTATGGAACTGTGAATATTAGGATTCTGGAGGGCGAACTTCAGCGCAGCATTTACATTTATCGGGTCGGTCCTGTCCCTGTCCCAGTATACCCCTGCCATGGTTTTCATCGCGACGATACCAGTGCCGGCTGAGGCAGCATAGTATATTGCTTCTTTCAGTTCATTAAACTGTTCCATCCTGAAGTTGTATGATGTAAATACAACATCATACACCCCGCTGTCAGCTACAGCCTTTATCACCTCGGGTTCGTTTGAGTGGGTCGACACACTCAGAAATCTTGCCTTCCCCTGTTCTTTGATTTTGGCGAAGGTTTTCAACCGTGTTTTATCGAGGGTGTGTTCCCTCGATCCTGAACCGTGAAGACCCAGGATGTCTACGTAGTCGAGTTTGAGCCGCCTGAGACTGGTGTTGAATGCCTCCATGATCTGTTCTTCAGTATCTCCGCGTAGCCTGGTGGCAAGATAATACGAATCCCTGTCCCTGTTTTCCAGTACCTCGCCGAGCATCTCCTCATTCCGGCCATTGTTGTATCCATGGGCGGTATCAATCAAGGTCATTCCCATATCGAGCGCAAGGTTGACAATCCGGGGATTGTCGGAACGTACAAACCCGAGATTGACCAGGGGAACCCTGATCCCGGTTTTACCGAGTGTCCGGTAAATTATGTTGTTTTTTGCCTTTATGGAAGGGGTGATTGCCGAAGCTGCATTAAGCGATCCGGAGGCTGTAAAAAGTCCACCGGCAGCTCCTGCTGCCGATAGTTTCAGAAAATTCCTGCGGTCAAGTGATTTTTGCATTCAAGTATATTAAAGGGTTAATGTAAAATGATTGCTGTCAGTTCTCTTAAAATCATGTGCCGGGTTGAATATCTGCAAAGTGGGTTAAGTATTCTTCCTGCAGTAGCGCATCATCGAGGTTGTAAAAACCGTAGAGTTTATTGCCCCGCCATACTATACCTACTTCTCCGTTCCACCTGTCGTCAATTCTGTGAACACCTTCCTGCAGATCAGCCTCCTGTCCGCTAAAATCATAATAACTTACCAGCATCTGCCTGCATTCCTCCCTGTTATCATTCTCTATCACAAAGAGGTTGAACCGTTGGCCATTTCTTTCATATGTACTTGCAAATGCTCCCGAAAGAAAGGGATGGCCAAGAAAATTTGTATTAATGAACTCTTCGGAGAACTCCACTTTATGTTCATCCGGAAGCATATTTACAATTTCAGGGAATTCAGGATCGGGGTCGAGCAGGTCGGATACATGGCGGGCCATCATCTTCATGGCCTGTTCAGTCTCTTCCGACCGGTCATGACTTCTGATCTTTATGTAGCAATCGGCTGCAAAAAAATGCAGAATTCCAGGAGCCCTGTATCCCTGAACACCTACATCAACCAGCTCTGGTGACCGGGGACGCTCCTGCGAATAAACGCCGAATGCGCGCACAGGCCCTCCCTGCCTGTATATTTCCATTACTATGTATACGTTTTCATCTTCCTGGCTGGTGTATTCCCCCCAGAGGAGCTCTATAAAATCGTAAGCATAGAAAAGATCTGCCGCCCCGTTAATAATGTCCCATAATGTTTCGGGAGTGTATATATCAATCTCTGCGGGTCTTTCCCAACCATCAACTGCAGGGAAAAACCTTCCGGGCTCGGCTTTTAGCGTACTGGCAAATCCTGCATGTATAAACAAACCTGCAATCAGGACCTTAATTAAAGTTGTTTTTCTGATACAAAACCGACTGGATGTCTTCATAGTTATTGGGTTTTCAGTGTTACGTGGCATAAGACTGCTGTGATTTAATATGCTAAGCGATAAATTCTGACGGAACATGACGTATTCTGTCAATATCCCTGAGTTTTTCGGCTACATTGAAACCCCGGGTGCATTTTACAGTGCATGATGAGCAGCTTTGGCACGGATTGCCGTTGAGATTCAGAGAGTCCATTGTCGACCGGGCAAGAGAGATGTCCCTGTATCCGTAGGCATACATATATGACCGCATCATATCGGGAACCGGCAGTTTGAAGTTACACTGGCCGATGCACTCTTCACACCCAAGACAGTACATTCCTGCATTTGCCTGGTCCAGTCTTAGATCCCTGATCTCATCGGGTGTAACAGATATATCCCTCATCACCTCAAAATTATCTTCAAGTTCATGAAAAGCAGTCACACCCGGTATTGATGTATGAATATTCTCATTCTGCAATGCCCATTTAAGGGCAGCCCTGGTATTGATGGGGTCCTGACGTTCCCTGTCCCAGTAGGCTCCGGCCATGGTTTTCATAGCTATGACTCCAAGTCCTGCCCCGGCAGCTTCGGCGATTGCCTGCTTAAGGTCGGAGAGATTTGCCATATTGAAATTATAGGCGGGGCAAACAACATCATATTCACCGCTTTCAACGGCGGCCCTGATAACTTCAGGTTCATTCGAGTGTGTTGTTACCCCGATAAAACGTGTGCGCCCCTGTTGCCTTAATTTCATAAGTGCGCCCAGATGCTCCTCGTGAAGCACAGCTTCACGTGAAGAGGGTCCATGCAGATACAGGATGTCGACATAATCAAGCTTTAATCTATCAAGGCTTGTTTCAAAGGTTGAAATAAATTCCCCGGCCGGCATATCAACGCCACGAGCACTCACTTTGGTTGCCAGATAGAACGAATCTCTAGGCCTGTTTTCAAGAAGCCGGCCAAGCATTTCTTCATTGCGGCCGTTCTGGTATCCATGTGCCGTATCAAGCAAAGTCATTCCACCATCAAGTGCCATGGTCACAATTCTTGGGTTGTCTACTCTCATCACCCCAAGGTTGACTAACGGCAACCTCATGCCGGTGCGTCCCAGAGTCCTGTGTAATATGTCACCCTGAAGGGCCGGTTTGTTTATGCTTCCTTCAGCAGCATGCAGCGAATTGCGGCCTGCAAGAATTCCTCCGGCGGCTCCCGCTGCCGATAGTTTTATAAACTTTCTGCGGTCGAGTGATTTACTCATGTCATCAGTGGTTTCAGGGTTTTTGATGTTTAATATATGGCTATTGGAACTATCTATTTGCTCTGTAATGTATTACACCTGTATTTAATCTTGAAAAATAGTAAAATAATGCGGTTTTGTAAAGACCTTAATCTTAATATATATCTGGATTAATTATAATTATCTTAATCAGCATGAAAGTTTTACCATGTCCACCATGATTAAAATCATGTATGTTAAGCAGCAGGTGGGCCGGTTTTCATTGATAAAACAGCATATCTTTGCCTTAATAATAATAACTTGATATGGAAAATTCGCCAACGATAAAGAGTGAAACGGTATCTGAATTCATCAGGAAGAATAACATTTCTGACCTGGGCAGGGCAAATATCAGGGATATAGTGCGGCTTGTCAACCAGCTTGAGTCGTCGACAGGTGTTAAATATATTAGAATGGAGATGGGTGTGCCAGGTCTTGAAACATGCAAGGTGGGCATCGAAGCAGAGATAGAAGCCCTTAAGCGTGGTGTTGCAGCCGGTTATCCAATGATTGAAGGTGTTACCACTTTGAAGGAGGAGGCCTCGAGGTTTGTTAAATTATTTATGGGTATTGATGCGGCCCCCGAAGGGTGCGTTCCGACAGTAGGTTCCCTGCAGGCAAGCATGGCAGCATTCATGACAGTAGGGAGGGCTGACAGGAAAAAGAATACTGTACTGCTGATCGATCCCGGATTCCCTGTCCACAAACAGCAGCTTTCGGTAATGAGTATAAATTACGAGTGTTTCGATGTATACCATTACAGGGGAGAAAAACTCAGGGATAAACTCGAATCATACCTTGCTGCTGGCAACATCAGCTGTATACTTTATTCAAATCCAAATAACCCGTCATGGATTTGCTTTTCTGAGAAGGAGCTGGGGATAATCGGCGAACTTGCCAATAAATACGATACGGTAATACTTGAAGATTTAGCCTACTTCGGGATGGACTTCAGGAAGGATATTTCGGTACCCGGCAAACCTCCCTATCAGGCAACTGCAGCAAACTACACACCTAATTACATATTGTTGCTTTCAAGCTCAAAAGCATTCAGCTATGCCGGACAAAGAACAGGGTTGCTGATAATATCCGGGCATCTTTTCGAACGGTCATATCCCGGCCTGAAAAAATACTATACTTCTGACAAACTTGGGTATGCCATTGTTTACGGATCTCTCTATTCGCTGTCGGCCGGAACAAACCATTCGTCCCAGTACGGTCTCGCTGCCATGTTAAAAGCCGCTTCAGACGGTACGTTCAATTTTCTTGAACATGTACGGGAGTATGGAGAAAGGGCGGCAATAATGAAAAAAATGTTTACAGAAAACGGGTTTAAGATTGTATACGATATGGATGAGGATCAACCGGTAGGTGACGGATTTTACTTTACGGTTTCTTATCCCGGAATGTCCGGAAGCAAGCTTCTGGAGGGCCTGCTTTGTTATGGCATTAGCGCAATATCTCTTGAGATAACCGGCAGCATCAGGAAGGAAGGTTTGCGTGCCTGTGTGTCGCAGATATCGCGCGACCAGTTTCCGGTACTTGAAAAACGGCTCCAGGGCTTTGACCGGCATTTTGGAGGTGGACTGAAATAACTCATGACGATATACCCTCGTGGATAAATGATAATAATCATTATTGGGATTAGGTGGAATCCCTATTTTTGAAAAACATAATACTAATCGGTAAATATTTATCTCAGGATACTATGGCTAAATCAAAAGGATCCATTATAGTGGATAAAGAGAGATGCAAGGGCTGCGAGATTTGTGTCCTGGCATGTCCGACAGGCGTCATAAGTCTTGCACGGGAAGTTAATAGCAAGGGATATCATTTTGCCTATATGGAAAACCCGGAGGCATGCACCGGATGTACAAACTGTGCGGTAGTTTGCCCCGACGGGGTAATTACAGTTTACAGGAAGAAGGTCAATGCCTGAAGCCGGCTAACCGATATGGCATGGATAGCTGATTAACAGTGCCGGAATTAAAACTGATCGTTACCAATACCAATTATCAAATCAAGATGAAGGAACTGAAACTGATGAAAGGTAATGAAGCAATAGCCGAAGCTGCAATACGTGCAGGGGCTGATGCTTACTTCGGATATCCCATTACCCCGCAATCTGAGATACTGGAGTATCTTATGGCCGAGAAACCCCATGAGCGCACAGGCATGGTAGTCCTGCAGGCTGAAAGTGAAATTGCCGCGATCAATATGGTATATGGTGGTGCTGCATGCGGAAGGAAGGTAATCACCTCTTCTTCAAGCCCCGGTATTAGCCTTAAGCAGGAAGGACTTTCTTATATAGCGGGTTCGGAGCTTCCATGCGTGGTAGTAAACGTGGTTAGAGGAGGCCCCGGACTGGGTACTATCCAGCCTGCTCAGTCCGATTACTTCCAGGCTGTCAAAGGCGGCGGACACGGAGATTACCGTTTGATCGTTCTTGCACCCCAGTCGGTGCAGGAAATGGCCGATTTTGTAGACCTTGGATTCGAGCTTGCGTTCAAATACCGCAATCCGTTAATGATACTTACAGATGGCGCCCTTGGGCAGATGATGGAAAAGGTCTGGCTGCAGGAGCAAAAACCAAGAATGAAAACCTTTCCTGAATGGGCCACTACCGGGAAG
Organism: Bacteroidales bacterium; assembly: GCA_007131165.1. Classification (GTDB taxonomy): domain Bacteria; phylum Bacteroidota; class Bacteroidia; order Bacteroidales; family PUMT01; genus PXAP01. The sequence continues at coordinate 9,631 of SLRB01000120.1, forward strand.
ACGCCTGACAGGGAACGGAACATTATCACTTCGCTCGATCTGGACTCGGCCGAGCAGGAGAAGTTCAACATGAAAATTCAGGAAAAGTACCGGAAGATGGAAGCAGAAGAGGTCAGGTTTGAAACTACCGACACGGAAGATGCAGAATACCTTCTTGTTGCTTACGGTACAAGCGCCAGGATCTGCCAGAAGTCCGTCCGTCTTGCCAGGGACAAGGGTATTAAAGCAGGATTGCTGCGGCCCGTTACCCTTTTCCCCTTCCCCAAAAAGATCCTCAGTGAACTTGCCGGGAAGGTCAGGGGCATCCTGACAGTGGAGATGAGTACAGGGCAGATGGTTGAAGATGTGAGGCTGGCTGTTGAAGGCAAGGTGCAGGTGGAGCACTATGGACGTATGGGTGGCATAATACCGTCACCAGAAGATATAGTTGATGCTCTCGGTAAAAACTTCTTAAAATAAAGTCATTATGGTAGAAAATACCGGAATAAGCGATATTGTAAAAGATGAAAACCTTGTCTATCAAAAGACAAAAGTCCTTACCGACAAGGTAATGCACTACTGTCCCGGCTGTGGGCATGGTACAGCCCACAGGCTGATTGCCGAAGTAATAGAAGAAATGGATATTCAGGCCGGCACGATAGGCGTTACTCCGGTCGGATGTGCAGTACTGATGTACAACTATCTTGATATTGACATGCAGGAAGCGGCACATGGCCGTGCACCGGCAGTAGCCACCGCCATAAAAAGGCTCATGCCCGATAAGTATGTGTTTACCTACCAGGGCGACGGCGATCTGGCAGCTATTGGGACTGCAGAGACAATTCATGCATGCAACAGGGGAGAAAACATTGCTGTGTTCTTTATCAATAATGGAATATACGGGATGACCGGCGGACAAATGGCTCCCACTACCCTGTCGGGCATGAAGTCCTCTACCTCTCCTTATGGAAGGGATGTGCAGATGATGGGTAATCCGCTGAAGATGACAGAACTCGTTGCACAATTACCCGGCACCTGGTATGTTACCAGGCAGGCTGTTCATACACCGGCGAGTGTAAGAAAAGCAAAAAAAGCCATCAGGCAGGCATTTGAAAACCAGAAACTGAAAAAGGGGCTGTCGCTGGTTGAGATAGTTTCGAACTGCAACTCGGGATGGAAGATGTCGCCCGTCGAGGCAAACAAGTGGATGGTAGAGAATATGTTCCCCTTCTATCCTCCCGGGGATATCAAGCTGGAAGGCAAAATGGTCGGTAAAGAATAATTCATCAGATATGACAGAAGAGATCATAATAGCAGGATTCGGTGGCCAGGGAGTGCTTTCAATGGGCAAGATACTGGCCTATTCAGGAATAATGCAGGACCAGGAGGTGAGCTGGATGCCTTCATACGGGCCCGAAATGCGGGGAGGCACCGCTAACGTCACGGTCATCCTGAGTGACGAACCTATAAGTTCGCCCATAATAAACAGGTTTGATACCGCTATAATTCTCAATCAGCAGTCAATGGATAAGTTTGAGGGTTCGGTCAAGGCCGGGGGACTGCTTCTGTATGACGGAAACGGCATTACCAGGCATCCGGAAAGGAAAGATATAAGGGTATACAGGGTTGATGCGGCTGAGGAGGCTGCAAAGATGGAGTCGGCCAGAATATTCAATATGATAGTGCTGGGCGGCTTCCTTAAAGTCAAACCCCTGGTGAAGATAGAAAATGTGAGGAAAGGAATTGCCGAATCTCTTCCGGAGAGGCATCACGGACTTATACCACTGAATGAAAAGGCCGTTTTACGAGGGATGGAGATCGTAAAACAGGTGTTTGAGCCCGAAACGAAATAGGTGCTGTTTTGCCCCTTTTGGGGCAGAATGCCGCCAGGCGGCCTGAGATGTCACTTGTAGAGACGTTTCCTCTCAAGGAAATCGTATGCCGCACCTGGCACAAATGCACGCATATCACGTCCCTCCCTGAGTGAGCGTCTTATGAACGAAGAGGACACATCAATCACAGGCGCTTTTACAAGCTTCGCACTTGCAAATTCTTCAATAGCCCGGGCATCGCCTTCCGGCCTTGGATAAACCAGAAAATTGCACACGGCGATCAATTTTTCACCGTCCTTCCATTTCCTGATACTGCCAATATTGTCGGTGCCTGTTATAATACTGAATTCTCTTCCGGGGAAGTCGGCCGATAGTTTTTGCATCGTATCATATGTATAGGAGGGAAGAGGCATTCCAAATTCTACATCAGATGCCCTGAAATAAGGGTAGGGATCAATGGCCAGCTTAACCATCTCAAGCCGGTCGGCCGGATCTGCAAGGCTGCTTTCCCCTTTGAAAGGATTCCTTGGCGTCACAATAAACCATATCTCGTCCATCCCTGCAAACTCCTTCATAAACGCCGCGATGACGATATGCCCGATGTGTACCGGGTTAAATGAACCGAAGAGAAGTCCGGTATTTATAGTCTGATAGTTTCTGACGGCTTTCATTGCTAATGTTAATTTTGATTCAAATTTCTGCATTATCTGCCGTATAGCGGCTGTTATTACTGTCAAAGCGGATTAATTGGCTTTGAATATCCTATGTGTTTCGCTTCAGGTGATTTGCTTATGCGGTCTTAACAGCTTCGCAGTTTCTGTTCTCAAGGGCATCTGCGCCGGCAAGAAACCGTTTTTTGAGTGAGGCCTGAGCAAGGGAACAATTGGTTATGCATGCGGTTTTTCAATAAAACGGGTGACGGTTTCGCAGATCTCTTTCTTTGCCTTTTCAAGATCATCGTTTACTATGACAACATCAAATTCACCTGCATGTTTCATTTCGGCACCGGCTTTATGGAGCCTCCTGGCAAGGTTTTCAGGGCTTTCAGTTGATCTTCTGACAAGTCTTACCTCGAGTTCTTCAACCGACGGGGGCATTATGAACACGGCGAGTGCACGATCGCCAAACTGCCGTTTTATGTTAAGTCCGCCAACCACATCGACATCAAATAAAACATGCAGTCCCCTTTTCCATATGCGCGCTATCTCACTTTTAAGTGTCCCGTATAAATGGTCCTTGTAAACCTCTTCCCATTCAACGAATTCATTATTATCTATTTTCTCCCTGAACCGGGCAGCCGGCATGAAATAATAATCCTTCCCGTCTATTTCGTAAGGCCTTTTTGGGCGACTGCATGCCGATACCGAGAAGGAGAGCGGGAGTCCACTTCCCAGGAGGTGGCGCACCAGGGTTGTCTTTCCTGAACCAGAAGGGGCGGAGATTATGATAAGCTTTCCCTCCATGATCACAGGATGTTAAGGGATTGCTCCTTTATCTTTTCCAGATCATCCTTCATCTGCACAACGAGTTTCTGGATATTGAAATCGTTTGCCTTTGAACCTATAGTGTTGATCTCGCGCCCCATTTCCTGGGTTATGAAGCCAAGCTTCTTTCCTGCCGGATCCTTCAGAGAAAGGGAGTTCCTGAAATAGTCGATATGATTGGCAAGCCTTACCTTCTCCTCGGTAATGTCGAACTTCTCGATGTAATATATAATCTCCTGCTCGAAACGGTTCCTGTCTACATTATTGTTGCTGAAAAATTCATTCAGATTTTGCTGAAGCCTTGAACGGACAGTATCGATCCTTCCAGCCTCAAAACGGTCTATTTCAGCAAGGCTGGCTTCTATCGACTCAATTCTCCTTTCAAGATCTTTCTTCATTGCATTCCCTTCATCCCACCTGAATTCATCAACCTGTCCGAGGGCCTCTCTGAAAACCTGATACACTTTCTCCCATTCATCCTGGCGCGGTGCCTGTTTGGCTGAAACGAGTATGTCGGGCATACGCATGGCAAGTTTCATCAGCTCGAGGTTGTGATCGCCGGTAATACGCAGTTCAGCCGCTGTTTTGCTTAGTTCCTGAAAGTAGTGCTTCACCGCTTTCCTGTTAATTTCAGGAATATGTTCGGTGCCGGTGTGGTCGATTGTAATTACCAGGTCTACCTTACCCCGGCTCATCGTGTGTGATATATCGGTGCGGAATAGCGTTTCCTTTTCCCGGTATATACCGGGTATTTTCAGGTTAATATCAAGGTGCCTGCTGTTGAGCGAACGTATTTCAATGGTAACCTTTTTGCCCGGAAGTTCACATACTGCTTTGCCAAACCCGGTCATTGATTTAATCATGGTCAAATTGTTTTTTCTGAATATTCCGCTAATGTATCATTTTTTCTTTACACAATGTCTGTAACCAGGTATTAATCGCTTCCTGAACACTGATTGTCCAGCTCCTTGTTACCTGCTGTTTATTGAGTTGTTAGCCGGTGACTCTCCGTGTCTTCCATCTGCCTGTAAGATAATAGCCAAACGACAGAATTGCACCTGACAGCCATCCTATTGGGATTGCCCACCAGATGCCGGTTTCGCCCATTGAGTCAGACAATATGAATGCCAGGGGTATACGTACGGCCCATAAAGAAAAAAGCGTCATAAACATTGGTATGAGGGTATCGCCTGCACCCCGCATAACGCCCCCGACAATGAACATCACGGTAAAGGTTATATAGAAGGGGCTTACTATATTAAGATAAGTTGTCCCGTAGTTCACTACCTCCGGGTCGGGTGTAAACAACCCAATTATCTGTCTGCCCCATGAAATTACTAAAAGTGACACAAAAACGGTAATGATGCTGCCCATTATCAGAGTTGACCTGAATCCTTTTTTTACCCGGTCTGGTTTGTTTGCCCCTATGTTCTGGCCGGTAAAACTTGTAACTGCCATCCCGAAATTCATTGCGACCATTGCGGCAAGGGAATCTATGCGCTGGGCAACCGAATATGCGGCAATCACTTCAGTCCCGAATGTGTTCACAATACCCATAAGAGCCATCATACCAAGAGAGACAAAGGTGTGTTGCATACCGCTCGGGAGCCCGATTCTTATGCTGTTGTAAAAAATTGACCTGTCGAAGACCCATTTCGTTAGCGAGAACTTCATTATAAAGTGCGTCCTGTTCAGATAAATTATCGCTGTTACAAAAGCACCTCCCTGGGCAATTATTGTTGCCAGGGCTACTCCCTTGACTCCCCAGCCGAAGACAAGGATGAACAGCAGGTCCAGGATTATGTTCACAACCGATGAGATGATAAGGAAGTAAAGAGGCGTTTTGGAATCCCCAAGTCCCCTCAGAACAGCGCTTGTTCCGTTAAACCCGAAAAAGACTATCATCCCTGCCATATAAACAGTAAGGTAATCCTTTGCCATGGGCATTATCTCATCAGGCAGTTGCAGTAACCGGAAAATATCTTCTGTAAAATATATGCCTGCAACTGACACTATCAGTGCCGCTATGAACATGAAGATATACATGGTGTCGATGGCACGCTTTACATTTTTGTAATCCTTGGCACCAAAATACTGGGCAATTATAATGGTTGCACCGGTAGCAACACCAATAATGAGTGAGATGAGGGCAAATATTACGGGAAATGAGGCCCCGACAGCCGCAAGTGCATCCTTTCCGAGGAAATTACCAACTACCAGGCTATCCACTATATTATAGAGCTGCTGGAATATATTGCCGATGAACAATGGCACAGCAAAGCGCAGTATAAGTCCGCCCTCTTTCCCGGTGGTAAGATCCTTCACTTATAGTTTTCCCTTTCGCAGAATGTTATAATAAAAAACGGGGCCGCCTAACATATACGCGGCCCCAGTATTGTATGCCAGATGTAAATCAATCAAGTCCCCTTTGCCTCAGCAGTGGGCCTATCTCGGGTTCCCTGCCGCGGAAGTTAACGTACATTTCCATTGGATCCCTGGTGCCTCCTTTTTCGAGGATACTGGTCCTGAAACTTTCAGCCGTCTCCCTGTCAAAGAGGTTCGTTTCAAGGAATGCCTCAAAAGCATCTGCATCAAGCACGCCCGACCAGATATAGCTGTAATATCCGGCCGAATACCCTCCGCTGAATATATGGCTGAGGTAGGTGCTTCTCCAGCGCGGCACTATCTCATCTATCAGTCCTATACGGTCAGTCACTTCCTCTTCAAAACCTATGGGGTCAAGATCCTTCTGCTGCTCCAGGGTGTGGTAGTCCATGTCGATAAAAGCAGTAGCAAGGTACTCTACGGTGGCAAACCCCTGGTTAAAATGGCCTGCTGCCGTTATCCTTTCGATAAGATCGGGGGGAATAACTTGCTCTGTTTCATAATGACGTGCGAACATGGTCATCACATCCGGATGCCTGGCCCAGTTTTCCATAACCTGTGACGGGAGTTCAACAAAGTCCCTCGGCACTGCTGTACCCGCAAGTCCGGGATAGGTGACATCAGACATGAGTCCGTGCAAAGCATGCCCGAATTCGTGGAAAAATGTTGTATACTCATCAAAGGTGAGGAGTGAGGGTTGCCCCCCTGCAGGCCTGCTGAAGTTGCAGTTTATGGTTATAACGGGGTGTATAAATTCACCATCCCTGACCGATTGCCTCCTGAAGCTGCTCATCCATGCACCGCCACGTTTACTGGGCCTGTTATAGTTATCCATGTAAAGAATACCGAGGTGCGAGCCGTCATTGTCGAGCACCTGGTATACCTCTACGTCATCGTGATACTTTGGAACGTCATCAAGCTTCACGAACTGTAGTCCCCAAAGCCTTCCGACAACCATGAAGGTGCCTTCAATAACATTATCCATAGAGAAGTAAGGCCTTATTTCAGCCTCGTCGATATCAAACTTCTCTTTACGCACTTTTTCGGCATAATACCGCCAGTCCCACGGTTCGAGCTGAAAATCGTCTCCTTCGCTGTAAATCATTGCCTGAAGTTCATCAACTTCCTGTTTTGCAACAGGCAACGCTGCTTCCCACAATTCATCAAGAAATTCGTATACCCTGCCGGGTGTGCCAGCCATGTTTTCTTCAAGCACATAATGAGCATGTGTAGAATATCCGAGAAGGTCTGCCCTTTCAATGCGCAGATTCACGATCTGCCTGATATTTTCCTTGTTATCATATTCATTATCATTGTTGCACCTGTTGATGTAGGTCCTTTTCATCTTTTCCCGTAACTCCCGGTTATCTGCGTAGGTCAGGAAAGGCATTACGCTGGGGTTATGGTGCGTGAACACCCATTTGCCATCATATCCGCGCTCTTCGGCAACTTCTGCCGCGTTACTGATTAGATCAGAGGGCAGTCCCGCCAGATCAGCTTCATCTTCTATAACAAGCTCAAAACTGTTTGTTTCATCTCTTATGTTATCGCCGAACTGCAAGGTCAGGGAAGAAAGCTGCTGGTTTATCTCCCTTAGTCTTTGTTGCTTACCATCATCGAGTGCAGCGCCGCCGCGGATAAATCTTTTATAAGTCTTTTCGAGAAGCTGGGCCTGCTCATAGTTCAGCCCAAGTTCCTCCTTTTGCTTATTTACGGCTTCAATTCTTTCAAAAAGATCGGCATTAAGCAAAATGTTCGTTGAATGTGCAGAAAGCCTGGGGGTGATCTCCCGTGCTATTTCCTGCAGCTCTTCATTGGTATGCGAAGAATTGAGATTACTGAAGACACTCTGGACCTCGCTCAGTAAATTGCCGCTGTAATCCAGTGCTGCAACGGTATTTTCAAAGGTAGGAGGCTCAGGATTGCCGGCAATGTCATCAATTTCGCTGTTGTGCTCTTCCATAGCCCTGTCAAAGGCCGGAATAAAATGCTCGCTTTCTATCCTTTCAAAGGGAGGGAGGTTAAACGGGGTATTATAGTCAGTAAGGAGAGGGTTGTCCTCCTCCACCTGGCAGGAAAAAGCGGTTGCTACCATAATCAGTAAAATAATTATCTGTCTCACTTTTATTGAGTTTAGGTTATGAATTTTTACAGTTGTAAAATTAGGTATTCTTTATCATTAAGTCAAATATGCTCTGACAGGCAGCCACGACCCTCTGCTCAGCCCGCTAATTTGACAACTCAAGTAATCCGGTTAAAGAAGTTAATTTGGTGGACTGAATTGCATTTTATTATTATCTTCCCAGGTGAACATCGCAGAAGTCCATCCATGCCTCCCATTCGGTAACCGTCATGTCATGGCGGCCGGGACGTATGAAGTACCCCAGCCTTGAGCTCATAAGATGGTTCTGCGGAGGCATCAGGTCTGTTTCAACACCTTCGGCACCCAGCAGCTCATATACAGGTGTTGCAGCTACCAGCATATTGAACTGACCTCCCGGGTCGGCCCATTCGTCGCCTGTTGCATTGGTCAGGAGTACCGGCCTGGGAGCAGCCAGGGCAATAAGTGAGTGCTGGTCAAAAGGAAGGCGTTCAACCTGCGTGTTGAACTCATTGAATGTGTCATTGAACCAGTGCGGGAAAACGGTATTAATCCTTTCAACCGTTTCGCCCACGTTGAACCTGTTTGGAGAGGTGCCGCCGCAACCGGACTGGGACGGGATTACTATGTCGATCCTTTCGTCAAATGCGCCTGCCACCATTGCGGCCTTGCCCAGCCTCGAGTGCCCGACAACGATAATGCCGTCATTGTTAAGGTCAGGGTCCTCAACAATATAATCGACCCCCCGTTTGAGTCCCCATGCCCATGCAGCAACTGCTCCCCATTCATGGGGGCCCGGCCGTTCCTGCTGTTCGCTGAAATAGCCTCTGTGCACCCCTTCGGTAAAACCGCCGTCATAATCGGGTGTTATCTCGCCGGCATAGATGGTGGCTACGGCATAGCCACGCTCAACAACCATCTCGTAGGGCCATCTCCACTCCCTTATGCCGCGCTGGTCATCTTTGGCCTTGTTGCCTGTTCCTCCTGTCCAGTTGTCATTGACCCATGCCTGCGTCAGCGGTATTTCCGGGAAACCGGCTGTGGTATGGTTACCCGGGAAATTCAGGCCAAGGAATACGGGAACCGGACCCTTCCTGTTGTTTGGGATAACGATCATCATGGAGACCTCAGGAGTGCCCGGTGGGCCGAACCGGAGGGTCACCAGCTTCAGGGTCGCCTTCCCCCCATATTTTCCAGGATCAGTAAGGTCTACGTTGTATGAAAAATTATCAGGGGCGGGAGGGGAGTATCCGTACATGTAGTGTTTGAACAGGGAGATCAGCTCGGGCCGGCGTTTTTCCTGCCACTCTGTAACCGAAGTCACCGCTGTCCCGTCAAACATTAACAGCGGGTCGGGCAACTCCCTGATAACGGGAAGGTTATTCACATCAGGCCATTTATTATTATGGGCAGAAGCTGCCCTGCTGATTCCCTCCCCGGCATCATATTCAATTATGGCTGGCGCTGAAGACGGGGGCATAGCTGCAATAACGGCAACCATCAAAGCGCTTGCAATAAACAGTATCCGTGAGCATCTGATTTTTCCTGATAATCTCATATTTGTTTGTATTTGTCAAAGAAGAAACAAGGAGTAAACATTTTGCCCGGTTAAATTAGCCAATTATCAATTTGCAGCCAAAAATATTGTAATTAAAAGCAGATGCCTTATATTGCCCAAAATATTACTGTCAAAAAATTAATAAAACATGAACAG